>NYTZ01000060.1 GCA_002683735.1 Flavobacteriales bacterium | reverse complement strand
GCAGCTCGGCCCTCGAGAATGTCCCTTGTGCCATCCGTACTGCCCCCATCCACCACTAGGACTTCCAGTGGCCCCGGCAGGGATTGCTGCCCGGCCAGCGCGTCCAGACAGGAACCAATGTGGGCGGCCTCGTTGAGGCAGGGAATCACCACCGAGGCACAGGGGTCGTCAGGCATGGCGGCGAAGATAGGCTCAAGGCCTCCCGGCGGGACGCACCATTGCGATGTGCGGAATGTTGTCCTCGAGATAAGGTTCTCCCACGGACTCAAAGCCGAATTCCCGGTAGAACCGCTCGAGGTAGCATTGGGCCGACAACCGGATGGGCACGCCAGGCCAATGGTCGGCCAAAGCCTCCAAGCTGCGCACCATCAAGGCCCTGCCCACTCCGGTTCGGCGCACCTCCAGCGAGGTGACCACCCGACCGATGCTGACCTCCTCGGTGTACGACACGCCCGCGGGCAACAACCGGGTCGTGGCCAGCGCCTCCCCGCCTTCCGCGATGGGGGCGTTCCTGCACTCAGCCCAGAGGTGCAACCCCTGCCGGTCTTTGCCATCGAGGTCCTGGTATGGACAATCCTGCTCCACCACGAAGACCTCTGCCCGCAAGCGCAAAAGCCCATAGAGCTGTTCCCGGTCGAGTTCGGACCAAGGACGGCAATGCCAGACGATGTCTTCAGGTACTGTGGATTCCATGTCGGAAAAGTAGCGCCTCTGCCCCGCTACTTTTGCGGCATGGCAGGCGGCAATGTGCTCTCGGTGGAAGGATTGACGAAACGCTTCGGAGAGCGCCTCATTTTTGAGGACCTGCACTTCGGGTTGGAACTTGGGCAGAAGGCAGCCTTGGTCGCCCGGAACGGCACGGGCAAAAGCACCCTGATGAAGGTGCTGCTCGACCTCGAAGCCCCGGACGCCGGTAAGGTCACCTACAGCGGCAGAGCCCGCGTTGCCCACCTCGCCCAGGAGCACGGTTTAGACCTCGACCGCACCATCCTGGCCAACCTCTTCACGGCAGACAACGCGGCCATGCATGCCATCCGCCAGTATGAGTCCGCCACCCAGGCCGACGATGCCGAAGCCCTGCAAGCGGCCTACGATGCCATGGACCGTGCCGACGCTTGGAATTACGAAGCACAAGCCAAGGAGATTCTCGGCAAGCTCGGCTTGCACGACACCGACCGCTTCGTCGACAAACTCAGCGGCGGCGAAAAACGCCGGGTCGCCCTGGCCAAGTGCCTCATCGAACAGCCCGATCTGTTGCTGCTGGACGAGCCCACCAACCACCTTGACCTCAGCATGATCGAATGGCTGGAAGGCTTTCTGGCCCGCTCCAAGACCACCCTACTGATGATCACACACGACCGCTTCTTCCTCGAGGTGGTGTGCGATACGATTTTTGAGCTCGACAACTTCGGACTGCACAAGTACCCGGGCAACTGGAGCGATTTCCTCGAAATGAAATCTGAGCGCTCCGCCAACGATCATGCTCAGCGCGACCGGGCCCGCTCCATCATGCGGCGCGAACTCGAATGGGTCCGGGCCACGCCCCAGGCCAGAACCGGAAAGAGCAAATCCCGGCTCGACGCTTTCAAAGACCTCAAGGCCCGCGCCAGTGTGCGGCTCGAAGAAGACGAAGTGCGACTCGAGCTCGACCCCGCCCGCCTCGGCGGCAAGATCCTGGAGATGCACAAGGTTCGNAAGGCCTACGGAAACAAGATCATCCTCGACGGGTGGACCTACCATTTTAAGCCGGGAGAACGCGTGGGCCTCGTGGGAGAAAACGGGGCCGGAAAAAGCACCCTCATCCGCCTGATGACCGGCGAAGACGAACCGGATGGCGGCAAGGTGGTCATCGGCGACACGGTGGTGTTCGGTCACTTCAGCCAGGAGCCGCCGCAGTTTGAAGAGGGCATGAAGGTGATTGAGGCCCTCTACGAAATCGCAGAGTTCATGCCGCTCAAAAAGGGCAAGAAGCTCTCCGCTGCACAACTGCTCGAACGGTTCCTCTTCCCGCGCCACCGGCACCACGACTTCATCTACAAGCTCAGCGGTGGCGAACGCAAACGCCTGCACCTGCTGCGCGTGCTGATGGCCAACCCCAATTTTTTGGTCTTCGACGAGCCGACCAACGACCTCGACGTCTTCACNCTCGGCATCTTGGAGGAATTCCTGCTGGACTTTTCCGGGTGCCTGTTGCTGGTCAGTCACGACCGGTATTTCATGGACAAGCTGGTCGACCACGTCTTCATTCTCGACGGTGCAGGCGGGGTGCGCGACTATCCGGGGAACTACACCCAATATCGGATGGCGGCCGACGCCGAGGAAAAGGTGGAATCAGCCCAGCGTGCCGCAGTGGCGAANGCGGCTGCAGCCGCCAAGGCAGAGTCAAGTCCTGCCGCACCCAAAGGCGATTACTCCCAGCGACTCAGCTACAATGAAAAGCGGGAGTACGAGGGACTTGAGGACGTGATCGCCGGGTTGGAATCCGAAAAGGAAGCCCTAGAGGCGGCCATGGCACAGCCTGGTCTGGACCACGAGGAAATGGGGCGGATCGCCACGAAGCTCGGCGAGGTGACTGCAGACATCGAAGCCAAGACAGAGCGCTGGATTGAGCTCGACGAGCGGGCTTGACCCCGGGCCTTATTGCTGGTCGAAGTCGACCACGAAGCGGACGCCCGGCTTGGGCTTNGTTCGGCACGTGAGCACGAAGCCCTGCTCCACTTCACCTGGCTCTAGGGCGTAGTTGACGTCCATTTCTCCGGCTCCCTCCGTTACCAAAGCTCGGCACGTGCAGCACACACCGCCACAGCAACTGTANGGCAGGTCAATTCCGGCATCCAATCCNGCATCCAAGATGCTTTTGGTGCCGTCGTAATCCAGTTTGTGGGTGGACCCGTCGATGACCACGAACACCTCTTGGGCACCGGCATCTCCGTTGTCCACCGGCGCAACAGCCTCGACAACATCGGCCGGCTTGGCCGTTGGCGAGGTGAACAGCTCAAAATGGATCAGATCTGCGGCCACTCCCGCGGCGGCCATCCGGTCCTTGACCGCGTGGATCATGGCTTCGGGACCACAAACAAACACCGCATCCACGGTGGACACATCCAACAACGCATTGCACACGGCATCCACCTTGGCCTCGTCCATCCGTCCTCCATACAGGGGCACGTCCACGGGTTCACGGGTGAAGAAGTGGAAGACGCGAAGCCGGTCGAGGAAGCGGTCCTTCAAATCGTCCAGTTCAGCTTTAAAAATGATGCTCGATTGGTCCTTGTTGGTATCGAACAAGGTGAACGTGCTTCCCGGCTCTTCATTGAGAACCGTCTTGATGTGGCTCAAAATGGGCGTGATGCCCGATCCTGCAGCAAACGCCACGTAATGACGTGACTGCGCGGCGTCCAATTCGGTGTAGAACCGGCCATTGGGCGGCATGGTGCGCAGGACGTCACCGGCCTTCAGCGCGGTGTTGGCCCAGGTGCTGAACCGGCCCTCGGGCACTTGCTTGATGGCCACGCGAAGCGGCTCTCCGACCCCAGCGCAGATGCTGTAGCTCCTGCGCACCAATTCTCCAGCAATCTCCTGATCGAAGGTGAGGTACTGGCCTTGTTTGAAGGCGAAGGCTTCAGACAAATGGGCCGGAATGTCCAAGGTAATGGACACACAGTCGGCGGTTTCGCGGCGCACCTCAGCCACGGTCAGATCATGGAAACGGTCAGACATAGAATTGCGAATCTCGGAATGAATCCGGTTGAGTGGAGAACCCTTTGTGACCCCGGTCGGTTCTCCCCATGTCAAGCATTGTATTTTTGACAAGCATGGAAATGGACCTTTTGCAACGCTTCGACGCCTATGTGGCCTCGGAGAAGAAGATTGAGCCCAAGGACTGGATGCCGGATGAATACCGGAAAACCCTGGTCCGTCAAATCAGCCAGCACGCGCACTCCGAGATCGTCGGAATGTTGCCCGAAGGCAATTGGATTAGTCGAGCCCCCAGCCTGAAGCGAAAAGCCATTCTGATGGCCAAGGTGCAGGACGAAGCTGGCCACGGCCTCTATCTCAATAGTGCCTGCGAAACACTGGGTGTGGAACGTGACGACTTGCTCGCTGACCTGCACAGCGGAAAGGCCAAGTACAGCAGCATTTTCAACTACCCTACCCTCAACTGGGCGGACATGGGGGCCATCGGATGGCTGGTCGACGGTGCTGCCATCATGAACCAGGTACCGCTTTGCAAGTGCAGTTATGGCCCGTACGCCCGCGCCATGGTGCGTGTGTGCAAGGAGGAGAGCTTCCACCAACGCCAAGGCTTCCAAATCATGCTCACCCTGGCCAACGGCACGGAAGAGCAGAAGGCCATGGCACAGGACGCCCTCAACCGCTGGTGGTGGCCATCGCTCATGATGTTTGGGCCGCCGGACGACAACAGCCCAAACAGCGCACAATCCATGGCCTGGAACATCAAGCGCTTCTCCAATGATGAGCTTCGCCAGAAGTTCGTGGACCTCACCGTTCCGCAGGCCGAGCTTCTCGGCTTGACCCTGCCGGATCCAAATCTCAAGTGGAACGAAGAGACAGGACACTACGACTTTGGTGAAATCGATTGGACCGAGTTCATGCAAGTGATTTCCGGCCATGGCCCTTGCAACAAAGAGCGCTTGGATGCCCGCCGCAATGCATGGAACAATGGTGCCTGGGTCCGCGATGCCGCAAAAGCCCACGCGGCAAAGCAAGCCGCGCGCCGCGATGCCGATGGCGAAACTGCTGCCGCTTAACTTCCCGTCCGTGGACAAGAAACACTGGCCCCTCTGGGAAATCTTCATTCGCAGCCGGCAAGGACTTTCCCACCGCCATGTGGGCAGCCTCCACGCCGCCGACGCGGAGATGGCCGTCGAAAACGCCCGTGACGTATACACCCGCCGTCAGGAAGGCGCCAGCATCTGGGTCGTCCCAGCCGACAGCATCACCGCGTCCTCGCCCGATGAGCGCGACGTGCTGTTCGACCCGGCCAATGACAAGGTCTACCGCCACCCCACGTTCTATGACCTTCCCGACGAGGTCAAGCACATGTGAGGCCTGCCATGAACACGCGCTTCGAATACCTGCTCCGGCTCGGTGACGATGCCCTGCTGCTCGGCCAGCAACTCGGTTTGTGGACAGGCCACGGACCGGTCCTCGAAGAAGACATTGCCTTGACCAACATCGGACTCGACCAGATCGGCCAGGCCCGCGCCTGGTTGACGATGGCCGGACGCGCCGAGGGCGCCGGACGCGACGAGGACGCACTCGCCTACCAACGAAACCCAGGCGATTTCCGCTGTGCCCAATTGGTCCAGCAGCCCAACGGCCACTTTGGTGATACGATTACCCGCCAATTCCTCTTTGACGCCTACGCCGTGCCCCTTCACGCTGCGCTGGCAAAGTCCAGCGATGACGAAATCGCCGCCATCGCCCGGAAAAGCGCCAAGGAAAGCGCCTACCACCTGCGCCACAGCCGGGTGTGGATGGTGCGTCTCGGAGACGGCACGGAAGAAAGCCACGCCAAAGTCCAGGAGAGCCTCGACACCCTCCTGCCTTTTGTCGGCGACCTGTTTGTCGGTGACGAAGTGGCCGAAACAGCTGCCCGTGAAGGCTGGGGAGTGAACCCGGCCTCCCTGCGCGAGGCCTGGGAGTCCGAGTTGCAATCCATGCTCGCAGAGAGCGGGCTCCGCCGTCCGGAACCCGCGCCTGAACAGGTCGGTGGACGTCGCGGCACCCACACCGAGAAGCTCTCGTACCTGCTCGCAGAGATGCAGGTCCTGCCCCGCACCTACCCTGACGCCAAGTGGTGAAGCGGTCCGCGGACGAATGGTGGGCGATGCTGCAAGACGTGCCCGACCCGGAAATCCCGGTCCTGAACGTGGTCGAAATGGGCATCGTCCGGGAAGTCCTCCCGGAATCGGAGCGTCTGATCATTCGCATTACCCCGACCTACATGGGGTGCCCGGCCATGGACGCCATTGCGGACGACATCCGCGAACGCCTCGCTGAGCCTGCCGCCGAAGAAGGCCTCCAGACCGAAGTGGAACTCGTCTACGCCNCGGCGTGGACCACCGATTGGCTGACCGCATCAGCCCAAGCCAAACTTGAAACATACGGCATCGCTCCGCCCGGCAAAACCTCGGACAAGCGCGCCTTGAACGGGGAAGCACCTGCTGTGCGATGCCCGAAATGCAAGGCTTCAGAAACCGAGCTCATCAGTCTCTTCGGCTCCACCGCCTGCAAGGCCCACTACCGGTGCACCGTGTGCTCCGAGCCTTTCGACCACTTCAAGTGCATCTGATGAGCAGACTCCGGGCCAAGGGGCCCTTCAACCTTCGGCGGACTGGACTTCCAGCGTGAGCCATCCGCTCGCATCCAGCAGCGGGTTGACCGACCAGCANAGAAAGACCAGCTCGGTCAGTCTTTTCCGTTGTCGAATTGAAGCTCGAACAAGCGGTGGTAGGCCCCCTTCATGGCGAGCAAGGTGTCGTGGCTGCCCTGCTCCACGATTTCGCCGGCATCGAGGCAGAGGATGCGGTCTGCGTCGCGAATCGTGGACAGGCGATGCGCCACCAAGACGCTGGTGCGGCCCCGCGTCAGTTGTTCGGTGGCGGCTTGAATGAGTTGCTCGCTCTCAGGGTCGATGCTGCTGGTGGCCTCGTCGAGGACAAGGATGCCCGGCTGCTGGGCGTAGGCGCGGACAAAGGCGATAAGCTGGCGCTGGCCCGTGCTCAGCATCACGCCGCGCTCTTTCACGTCGTAGGCAAGACCACCCGGCAATTGATCAACAAGGCCCTGGACGCCCACCGCCCGGACGGCCTCCTCCACCCGTTGACGCGAGATGGCCGGGTCGTAGAGGGTGATGTTGTCCTCGAGGGAGCCGGTGAAGAGAAAAACGTCTTGGAGGACCACTCCGATGGAGGCGCGCAACCGGTCGAGCGGGATCGCGCGGATGTCCTGCCCATCGACGGTGATGCGGCCCTTCTGGAATTCGTAGAGACGGCTCAGCAGGTTGATGATGCTCGATTTTCCCGCTCCGGTGGCGCCGACAAAGGCGATGCGTTCGCCAGCCTTGACCTCGAAACTCAAGCCCTTGAGGATCCAGTCTTCATCCTTGTAGGCGAACCAGACATCCTCGAAGACGATGTGGCCCTTCAATGGCGGCTGGTCGGACATGTCCGATGGCGTCAGCGGTTCGGCCATGCGCTCGTCGCTGTCGAGCAGGTGAAACACGCGGCTCGCATTGACAATGCCCATCTGCAGCACGTTGAAGCGGTCCGCCAACTGGCGAATCGGGCGGTACAACATGAAGACGTAAAGGATGAATTGCAGGACCACACCGAGGGTCATCTCCCCTGCAGCAACGCCCTCTACGCCCAGCCACAAAAGCAAGGCAACGCTGGTGGCCGAGAGCATTTCAACGACGGGAAAGAAGATAGAGAAGGCCCAGATGGAGCGAATGTTGGCCGCCCGGTGAGCGCGGTTGTGTACGTCGAACTTCTCGCGCTCTGCCGCTTCCCGGCCGAACGCTTGGATGATGTTCATCCCGGTGACGTGCTCCTGCACGAAGACATTGATCCGAGACACTTCATTGCGCACGCTGACAAAGGCCTTCTTGATGGCCTTCTGGAAGACGCGGGTGGCCACCAACAGAACAGGGATAGGCAGCAGGACGAAGACCGTGAGCTTGACGTCGATCAAGAGCATGGCCCCGATGACCACGACCAGCTTGAGGATGTCACCGATGGCGTTGAGCAGGCCGTTGGAGAAGACGTCAGCGATGCCGTCTACATCGCTGATATGTCGGGTGACGAGCTGTCCAACCGGGGTCTGATCGAAGTACTGCAGCCGGAATCGGGAAACGTGCCGGAAGAGCGTGGACCTCAGGTCCAGTGTGACACTTTGCGCCACCCAATTCGCCCAATAGGTCTGCCAGAATTGGAGCAAGGCCTCGATGACGATGAGGCCAACGACCCAGAGGAAAATGCGCAGCAGGCCCGATTCATCTCCAACGGCGATGTGGTCGTCGAGGGCCACACGAATGAGGTACGGACGCACCCAGGCCAATCCGGCAAGCAGGATTACCATTAGCCCGGTGAGCACAAACCGGTTTCGGTAGGGCTCAACTTGGCCCAGAATGCGGCGGAGCACCTTGGCGTCAAAGATGTTGCCAGTCGTTTCGGGGGCGGAGGCGCTCACTGCAGAAAGGGGTAGTCGACCCGCGAAAGGTACAGGCCACAAGCCGGCGCCGAGGTCCCCGCCTGCTTGCGGTCCTTGGAAGCAATCAGCGCGGCCATGCCCTCTGGCCCCCGTCGGCCTTTGCCCACCTCGAGCAAGGTGCCGACGATGGCGCGGACCATGTTCCGAAGGAAGCGGTCGGCCGTGATGTCGAACCGAAGCCGGTGCGGGTCTGTGCGCGTCCAATGGGCGTGGCGCACGTCGCAAATCGTGGTCTTCTGACCGCCACCGGTTTTTTGGAAGGCATCGAATTCGCCATGGAAAACGAGCTGCGCTGCAGCTGCGTTCATAGCGTCGAGGTTGAGCTCTTGGTAGACACGGGCACTGCGCCCTTCGAGGAAGGGGTCTTTTTGGGTGTGCACCCAATACGTGTAGGCGCGTTCGGCAGCACTGAAGCGGGCGTGGTCCGCCCCGCTCACCTCGAAGATGCGCCGGACCCCGATGTCCGGGGGCAACATGCCATTGAGTTTCCATGCAGCCTGCTCCCAATTGGCGAACCGGGCACCGAATTCGCCCAGCCAATCAAAGTGGGCGTAGAACGCTGAAGCGTGAACGCCGGTGTCCGTTCGGCCGCAGCCGAGAACTGGCGTCTCCTGCCCGAGCAGGTCAGACAACTTTTCCTCCAGCACCTGCTGGACAGAAATAGAAGCGGGTTGGCGTTGCCAGCCGTGATAGGCCGATCCGTCGTAGCTCAGGTCGATAAAGCAACGCACGGGAACGGGCGCGAATCAGGCCCAGTCTGCGATGCCTTCTCCAACGTACTCGCCGGCCTGAAGCTTCTCTTGAACCTTCTTGAAGGTGTCGATGGTGTACTGGACGTCCTCGAGGGTGTGTACCGCCGTGGGGATGAGGCGCAGCATGATTACGTCTTTCGGCACCACCGGGTAGACCACGATGGAGCAGAAGATGCCGTAGTTCTCTCGCAAGTCGAAGGTGAGGTTGGTCGCCTCGCCCAGGCCGCCCTTGAGGAAGACCGGCGTCACACAGCTGTTGGTGTCGCCAATGTCGAAGCCCGCTTCACGCAGGCCTCTCTGCAGGGCGCTGGCCACCTTCCAGAGGTTTTCCTTGTGCTCCGGCTGCGTGGCCATCATCTCGAGGCGCTTGAGGGCGCCGATGACGAGCGGCATCGGAAGGGACTTGGCAAAAGTCTGAGAGCGCATGTTGTAGCGCAGGTAGTCGATCACGTCCTCCGGACCGGCCACGAAGGCACCGATGGTGGCCATGGCCTTGGCGAAGGTGCCGAAGTAGACGTCAATTTCCTCGTGAACGCCTTGCTCATCGCCTGCACCGCGGCCGTTCTCACCCACCGTACCG
>NYTZ01000059.1 GCA_002683735.1 Flavobacteriales bacterium | reverse complement strand
CTAACTCGAGTTACTGCTTCGTTCGGGTTCGCGGTTCCTACCCCGCCGTGCGCCGACCGGACCGGACGCGGGACGGGACCTTACGGATAGGGATACGGTAGGCCGGACTGCCGTAGCCCATCCGCCATCGCGGCAACCGGCATCGCATCCCATCCGATCGGAGATCGGTCATTTCTCCCACCCGGAGAGTTTGTCGGATGCAGCAGACGATGTGAGCCAGATGGCGCGGAGGGCGGCGGAGGAACCGAGCCACGTCCATCCGCTGGCGGGGCGATTCCACCGCATCCATTATCGGGTCGAGAACCACATCGCATGAGGGCGATTCGCCCGCCATATGGTTGGGTGTGCGGTCAATTTCTGTTGTGGGCCGCCATGGCCTTGTTCGCTGCCGGATGTTCGGATGGTTCGGTCCGGACCATCGATGCCCTTCGCCTCGATGTTTTGGAGGACCCCGGAGGGCGGATGCGCGCGGAAGACTTGGTCTTGCATCGGGACGAGCTGGTGTTGCAGGACACGGAACGTCCGAATCTTGGTTCGTCCGGTGGGGCGTTCTGGATTCGGGTGCAGGGTTGGCAAGGTGCACCGCGTCAGGCAAGGGTGACCCTCGGCAATCCGACGCTTGACAGCATCGAGGCCGTGGTCTTGGATGGATCCCGCGTCCTGGGGCGCCAGCGATCGGGGGCGGCTTACGGACGTGCTGAAGGGCTGATTCCCTCGTTTACCCTGCCACTCAATGACCAGCATGAATTGTGGTTCCGCGTCCGGAGCTCTAAGCCGTTGGTCTTGCCCTTTTCCCTGACCCGGGTGGAAGAGGTGGTCCTGTCCCGCGAACGGCGGGACCTCGCCGTGGCGCTGTACACGGGCATCGTATTGGCGATCCTCGTCTACAACATCTTCCTCGCATTCAGCACGGGGCAGTCGGCCTATTTCAGCTACACCTTGGTCGTGGTGACCGTCGGCCTCGTGCAATGGGGGTTCAATGGGTATGACCGTCTCTTGTGGGGCCACATCCCATGGATGGCGCGCAACGGGTTGACGGTCAGCGGAGCCGCGTCTGGATTGGCGGCGCTCATTTTTGCCCGGGACTTCTTGGAAGTCCGTCGGTACACGCCGAAGTGGAACCGCCTGATCCAAGGGCTGCTGGCGGTTTATGGTGCGGCGCTGGCTTCCGCTCTGGTGGGGCGTCCCATGTTGGCGTANAACCTCGTCAACCTCGGGGCTCTGTCCGCACCGGCCATGCTGGTGATGTCGCTCGTGAGTTGGCGCAGGGGCAACAGCACGGCCCTCTGGTTTTTTGTGGCTTGGGGCATTTTCATTGCGGCGGTCACAGCCCAGGCCTTGCGTGATTTCGGGGTGTTGCCCAACACCCAGACTACGGCCCTATTCCTGCCTTTGGGCACGGTCCTGCAGATGCTGCTGTTGAGCTTCGCTCTCGGAGATCGAATCAACCTGTTAAAGCGGTCCAGCGACATGGCCAATGCGAAAGCCTTGGCCGCATCGTTGGAGAACGAGCGCATCGTTAAGGAGCAGAACGCGGAATTGGAAGCCCGGGTGCAGCGAAGGACGGAGGACTTGGCCACGGCCAACAGCGATTTGTCCAACACCTTGGAAGAACTTAAGGGCGCTCAGGACCAATTGATTCAGACCGAAAAGTTGGCCTCATTGGGACAGATGACGGCGGGGATCGCCCACGAGCTCAACAACCCCATCAATTACGTCCAGAGCAATGCGACGTCCCTCCGTCGGGACATCGAGGAATTGATCGAGGTCGTGGAGGCTTTTTCCGATGCTGCGGAAGCAATGGCAGAAGGGACACAGGGCGGTGATGAACTTGCCCAGGTAGCCCGCGACAAAGCGCGCCAATACGACCTCGACTTTCTCAAGGAGGAGAGCCGTCAACTCATCTCGGGCATTCTCGAGGGCGCGGAGCGCACCTCACGGATTGTGGGCGGATTGCGGGTCTTCGGGCGCATGGATGGAGACCAACTGGTGGAGGCGTCCTTGGCGGACCTTCTCGAAGCGAGCATCACGGTCCTTGGCAACCGGGCGCGCACCCGGGCCAACATCGTGACGGCATTCCAGCCGGACGTGCCGGCGTTGTATTGCCAGAGCGGCAAACTGAGCCAGGTCTTCATGAACATCATCGATAACGGCGTCCAAGCGACGGAAAGCCGGTGGGACGAGATCGAGCAGCGTGAAGTCCGCGTGGAATTGGACAGGGTAACAAATGCGTCCGGAGAAGACCACGCCGTGGTGGTCCGCATCCATGACAATGGAACGGGCATGGACGAGGCGACCCGGCAGCGCATTTTCGACCCGTTCTACACCACGAAGGAGGTGGGCAAGGGCACGGGATTGGGNCTGAGCATCGTGAAGGGCATCTTGGACGACCACCGCGCANACGTGGTGGTCGAAAGCACCTTGGGTGAAGGCACGTCCTTTTCCCTCACGTTTCCGTTGGACCATCGCCCCGAATCTGAATCCCCATGAGCGACGAGATNATCCGNGTACTCTACCTCGACGACGAGGAGCCCAACTTGTTTTCCTTCAAGGCGGCGTTTCGCCGGGATTTCGAGGTCCACACCTGCGATGAGCCGCACAAGGCCGTGCGCATGCTCGATGAGCAGGAATTCCACGTGGTGCTCAGTGACCAGCGCATGCCGCGCATCAGCGGCGTGGAGTTCTTCGAGCTGATCATGCCGGACCACCCCGATGTGTCGCGGGTTCTCGTCACGGGCTATGCGGACACGGATGCGGTGGTCGATGCAATCAACAAAGGACAGGTCTACCGGTTCGTGTCCAAGCCGTGGAACGAAGAAGAGCTGCGCAACGTCATCAAGGCGGGCCATGCCCTCAACCGCTCCCGGGTCAACAGCGCGCGGCAAGGCCACCAGGTCTTGGAGGCCTTGGATGGGTTTGCATCCGAGGCGGAGCGACTCGCGGGTTTGGCAAGGACTTCCGGAGAGGCCGTGGCCGGCAGCGTGGCCGATGACCTGGGCGCACTAGAGTCCGCAATTCGGGCCGAGCGTGAACGGTTCAACCGGTGGCTCAAGGAGAGCCAGAAACGCGGCGGATGATTGAAGGAGGATGTCCTACAAACCTTCGCCTGCGTTTTTCCGTAATTCCGGAAGTATGGCCGATTCCCCTGAGTTCTGGATTGTCGACGACAATGAGATTGATCGCGTGGTCAACGGACGCCTCATTGAAGCCGCCCTTGGGGGTGCCGTGCGCAAGTTCAAAGATGGTCCTGCCTTCCTAGAGGCCCTGATGGCCGTGTCCGGTGTCGAAGAAGGCGATGTGAAGCCCGGCTCCGCGATGGCCGAGGGGCGGATGGTCGTCCTGCTCGACATTTTGATGCCTGGCATGGATGGATTCGGCGTGCTCGAACGCATCGAGTCCTTGCCGAGTTCGGCCCTTTCGGGCATGACGGTGTTCNTGCTGAGCGCCACGTTGGACCGCAGTGACTTGGAGCGGGCAGAGGGCCATCCGGTGGTGGAGGCCCTGCTGCCAAAACCGCTCGACGTCCACCAACTCCGCGGCTGGNTAGACCAGNTTTCNGGTTGATCAGAGGTATTTGAAGTCCTCGCCGACNTNGATGTTCTGCANCGTCTCGTAGATGAGGCGGATGCAGTCTTCGACNTCCTGTTTGTGGACCATTTCCACNGTGGTGTGCATGTAGCGCAGCGGCAGGGAAATCAGTGCGCTGGCGACNCCCATGTTGGAGTANGCAAACGCGTCGGTATCCGTGCCGGTGAAGCGGCTNGCGGCCATGCGCTGCAGCGGAATCTTCCTGTTCTCGGCGGTGTCGATGATGCGCTGGAGCAGGTTGTTCTGAACGGCAGGTCCGTATGTGACGCCCGGGCCTTTGCCGGCGGCGACGTCGCCCTGCTCGACCTTGTTCATCATCGGCGTCTGCGTGCAGTGCGTCACGTCCGTCACGATGGCCACATCCGGTTGGATGCGCTCGGCAATCATCTGGGCGCCGCGCAGGCCGATTTCCTCTTGGACGCTGTTGGTGATGTACAGNCCGAAGGGAAGCTTGACCTTGTTCTCGTGCAGCATCCGGGCGACCTCGGCAATCATGAAGCCACCAGCGCGGTTGTCGAGGGCGCGGCCGACGTACCACTGCTTGTTGAGTAGCATGTACTGGTCCTCGTAAGTCACGACACAGCCCACGTGGATGCCCATGGATTCAACTTCAGCCTTGTCCTTGGCGCCGACGTCGAGGAAGATGTTCTTGAGGGTAGGGGGTGCCTCCTTGCCCGCGGTGCGGGTGTGGATGGCCGGCCAGCCGAAGACGGCCTTCACCGGGCCGTTCATGGTGTGGATGTCCACGCGCTTGGACGGGGCGATCTGGTGGTCGCTGCCCCCGTTGCGGCGCAGGTANATGAAGCCGTCATTGGTGATNTAGTGCACAAACCAGCTGATCTCGTCGGCATGGGCCTCGATGACCACCTTGTACTTCGCCTCCGGATTGATGACACCGACCACAGTGCCGTAGGTGTCGACGATGTGCTCGTCGATGTAGGGCGTGATGTAGTCGAGCCAGAGCTTCTGGCCCCCACTTTCAAAGCCGGTCGGGGATGGGTTGTTGAGGTAAGCCTCCAGGAACTTNTCTGAGGCACGGGTGATGATCTTCTTCTTGGCCATGGCGGTTTCGAAATTAGGGGCCGTGTCCCTCCATCGCCTGTGTGAGGGGGACAGAATGTGCCCACAGCGGGTGTCGACATCTTCGGATGACCGCGATGACCCGATTTTCGCGATTCCGTTTTGTTGAGGCTTCTCGTTTTCTGGTTTGACGGATTGCGCCAGCGCGCGGGATGTCTGGTAATGTCAGATTTCGGTGAATCCTGCCCTGCCTTCGATAAAATGATTTATGGGCTTTTTGAATTGTGTGATTTGCGCACAAAACAGGGCTCGCGGGTCCTGTGGATAACTGAAAACCAAGTCCTTTTAAATTTTTCGGAACATGGAGGTGCAAATCAACTTTCATGAACCAGATCCTGTTTTGGTCACCCACGGTGGTGGGCTTGGCCGTGCTCGGATTGATTTTTCAATCCTACCGAAATGACAAGCCCGAGTGGGCCCTTGACTTCAAAGCCTTCTCCACCAAGTTGAAGGGCTACTGGACCCCGTTGTTCCTGTTGGTGGCCCCGTTGGCTTTCATCTACAACGTGCTGGCCACAGCGGCTTATGCGGTTTTGGTCTTGTTTGAATGGGGTGTGGCCCTGGTCCGTTGGATCATCGGCATCCTGTTGTGGATTTGGAACAAAGGTTTCCTCTGGTATTGGCGCAATGTCATTGTCATACCCGTCGTGCTGGTGGCCAAGTTGCTGTGGCACTATGTCGTCCAGTGGCCGTGGCGCATCTACAAGGTCGCCTATGATGAGATCAAGGGCAGCTTTGACCGTCCTGGAATGCGGGTGGGGTGGTTGTCNATGTCCCTCGTCTTCGCCTTGTTGGGAACCGGTTGGTGGGGTGCAGCCTGGTCCGGTGAGGAGGGCGTATTCTTCTTGTCCATCCTGCTGGCTGAAGTCCCCTATCTGTGGGGCTTGGGNGTGTTGGCGTCCATGCGCGAACGCGGGGGCACTTCCGAGTTGGACATGGAGGCCCACCAAGCGGTGGGGATGAAGACGGCCCGCGTCGGCATGAAGTATGTCGCAGCTGCTGCTGCCGTGCTGTTGGCCGTTTATCTCGTGGCGTATTCCGGGGCCATCCCTGTTGCGGGATATGTGGTNCTCGGCGTCTTGTTGAACGTGGCCCACCTGGCCACGGCTATCGGCATCGGAGTATTGCTCGTATTGACGTTGTCTTTGGCCGTGTTGCCATCTTATGTGATGGATGGTGCAGAGGAGTCTCCGCTCGAGGAGATGTTGAGCCTGATTCGATTGGGCCGGGACAGCGTGCTGAAAATCCTCGTCGGCGCCATTCCGGCTTCCCTTTTCGGGGTGTTCGTGGGCCTCGTGCCAGTNGCAGTGGTGTTGGGGGCTTTCTTGGGCACCATGGCCCTCAAGGAGGTGGCCATGGACANNNTGGCGGGTGTGGTGACCGATCGCGCAGCTGAAGTAGAGGCCACCTTGGCCAGTGATGTGGCCGATTTTTCCGAGTGGAG
>NYTZ01000058.1 GCA_002683735.1 Flavobacteriales bacterium | reverse complement strand
GGTGACGGTGACGTAGGCGGTGTCGGGTTCCAGGCACCCGGTGGTGTCCTCCGCGATGACCTCCACCTCGAAGACGCCGTTGAGTCCGTAGAGGTGCAAGGGGGCGACCTCGTTGCTGAAGTTGGCGTCGCCGAAGTCCCAGGTGAAGGCGGCGGGTCCGGCGGTATTGTTTTCGAACTGCACGCTTTCGCCTTGGCAGAATTGGTCAGGGCCGTCGATGGAGATGTTGGCGTTGAGCTTGCCCAACTCGAATTTGAAGACACCCATGTTGCAGTTGGGCGAAGGGTTTTCGGGGCTCCACGCTCCGGGGCTGGCCGGAAAGTCGTTCATGCCGCCGCACCCGGCGCAGACGCTTTGGTAGACCGTGCCATTTTGGTCAAATCGCGAGGACCCGCCGTCCACGTGTTCGTTGGAGAAAGGCCCACCGAAAAACGTGGCGTAGACAAGGTCGGTGGCATCCGGGGCAAGGACGGCGAGGTAGAAATCGCTGCCATCCGTGCTGGTCTGGAATGGCCCGCCTGCTGTGGTCAATCCGAAAGTGGAACTGCCGGAGACGTCGACGGTTCCGCTGTTGGCATTGGTTTCTCCTCCCCATCCGCTGATGTAGACTTGTTCGCAGTCGCTAACGAGGAAGGCTGTTGGACTCAAGTCAATTTGGCTGTCCCCGGACCCGAGGGTCGTTTGCCATTCAATGTCGCTCAAGTCGGGGAGGAAACAGGTGATGTACTGTCCGCTTTGGGGCTGGGAGAAGACGTTCCCGATGGTGGGCATGCCGCCCCGGGCTTGGCCGTAGGCGTAGGGCCGCCCTTGGCCATCGCGCTGGACGAAGTAGACCTGATCGTAGTCGGCGAGGCCGTGATAAGTAGCAAACTGGACGGTCAGGTCATCGGGACCGGCGTTCATCTGGGCGATCCATCCTTCTACACTGCCGAGTGGGTTTGGTTGAATGGAGCCACCGGGCAAGGGCAAGTCTGAGGACAGCGTCCCCCCACCTACGAGGATTTGCAAGGCGCCGAACGCGCCAAAACTGTTGTCGGGGGCGACCTCTACGCTGTACGCTGCATCCGCAGCGCTGCCCCCAAAGGTGCGGCCGCAAAGGAGGGTCGAGAGGTCCGCGCTGAACCCGGCCACAAGGGCGTCATAGGAACCGGCAGGCGCTGGACTTCCAGGCAGGTTGAGGTCCTGCGACGTGGTGGTGGTGGCAATCCAGATGCTGCCGTCCGGGCCGATGTCGATTTGTCCGCGGTACTCGTCTCCGAAGTTGGCATTGAGGCCGGCGGCCTTGTTCTGCCCGTCGTTGCCGGACCCCCCGAAGTAGGTGGCGGCTTCGAGGGTGAAATCCACCCCGTTGAAACTGGCCAGGTAGCAGTCGACCCCGTTGGGCTGGGTGTCAACCCCGTAGATGTCGACGTCCGTGGCGGGGCCTGTGGCAAGGTCGGGTTGGACAACCCCCGGCGTGGTGGGGAAGTTGGACGATCCGGTCGTGCCGAAAAGAACGATGTTGCCCCAGGTTTCGTTGTAGGCGAGGCTGTGGGGAATGTCGGCGTGACTTCCGCCGAGGTAGGTGCTGTAGAGCAGATTGGTGCCGTCTGGGCTGAACACGGTCACCACCGTGTGGCTGATGCCGTCGGCAAAGACGTCCATGGTCGCTTCGACGGCATCAGGTGTGGTGGGGTATCCCGGGGCAAAGGCGGCGGCCCCGCCGACCAGTGCGCCGCCGGGTCCATTGCTGGCTGTGGTGCCGAAGTTGTCGCCGGTGCTGCCGGCGAAGGTGCTGAAGGTGATTTCCGGATCGATCACGAGGGGCCGCGTCCCGTCGTAGGCGCCGATCTCGAATCGGACTTCCGGCCCGTCGAGGATGTACCGGCATGGCACCTCGTCGATGTGGCCGCCTTCGCGCCACTGGAATGCAAATGGCGGTGCGAGCTCGGCCATGAATCCCGCATCGGGGTCGTGCTGGGCGTGTTCCAATTGCAGAGCGCCGTCGGGCGTGATGTCCGGGCGCACCCCCCTGTAGCGCCATCCGATGTCGTTGGGGTCGGCGCCGGGTGCAACGGTGAATTCAAAGGCGGCCCGCCCTTGGCGGGTGCCCCGCCAGCGGAGGCGGATGCCCGGCCAGACATTCTCCGTCTTGAGCATGGACACGGGTTGAATGTGCTCTGCCCAGTGGTCAGGGTCATTGGAGAGATAATGGTGCTCGCGGTCCGAGGCAAATCCGCTGGGCACCCAGTTTAGGGCCGCCAAAGGGTCTGCATCGATCCATTCCGCCTGCCAGACGATGCCGCGCCGCGCCCCCTTGTGGTGGTCGAGAACCACCTCGGTTTCCGGGGACCATTGCCAGCAGAGCCAACCGGCGCGCTCCAGCTGGACCCCGCCGCCCACGACCTCGGCCCGGTGGTGGATGTGGTCGGGCCACTGTCCTTCATTGGGCACAAATCGCACCTGTGCCGACAAGGTGCCGGCGCTCAACAGAAACAGGGTCATCAGGAAGCGCACCATCAGACCAACAAGTTCGGCAACGGAATCGTTGAGGGCATGCCGCAGGTTTTCAATGGATGTTGTCCGCGAGGATGCGCATCTCGATCGACGGGGCAATCTTCTCGTGGAGGATGCGGTAGACGCATTCGGCGACGGGCATCGGCACGTCGAACTTCTGGTTGATGGCGTGGATGCCCAGTGCGGCTGGGTAGCCCTCGGCGACCATATCCATTTCGATGAGGGCGCCCGTGACGCGGTAGCCGCGGCCCACCATGGTGCCGAGGCGGCGGTTGCGGCTGTGTGGGGAATACGCCGTCACGAGCAGGTCGCCCATGTAGGCGGAGGAGTTCACGTCCCGCGCGGTTTCGTTGATGGCGTGCAGGAAGCCACGCGTCTCTTGGAGGGCGTTGGACATCATCACCGCGATGAAATTATCGCCAAGGCCCAGTCCGTGTGCGATTCCGGCGGCCACGGCGTAGATGTTCTTGAGCACGGCAGCGAGCTCGATGCCGAAGAGGTCGTCGGTGGTTTCCGTNCGGAGCCAAGACGTTCGCATGCGGTCGGCCATCCGTTCGGCGAGGCGCTCATTGGGGCAGGCGAGCGTGAGATAGGTCCAGTTTTCGCGGGCGACTTCCTCGGCGTGGCTTGGTCCGGAAATCANGCCGATCCGTCCGTAAGGCACACCGAGCACCTTGTTGAGGTAGCGGGCGGGGATGTGGTGGTCGTCCGTGACCAGGCCCTTGACGGCGTTGAACACCACTTTCTTGTCCAGGCCCTTGACCTCGCCGATGGCGCTGTCAACGTAAGCACTCGGCACAGCGAGGATGAGCACATCACTCTCGTTCACCATTTGCTGCACATCTGCAAAAAGCTGGATGCGGTCGCGGTCCAGCGACAAGCTCTGCAGGTAATTCGGGTTGTGTCCGGTGCGCTGGATGTGGGCGAGGGCCTCCGGTTTGCGGATCCACCAGCGGACNGGATGCTCGGCAGCGTCTTCGTGCTGGGTGAACAGGAAGGCGAGGGCCGTGGCCCAGCTGCCACTTCCGATGATGCCGACGCGGTTGATGGACGGGGCTTTGCTGGCCATGCCACGAAGGTATGGTGGTGGCTGGGGAACCCCTATTTTTGCGCCCCCGACGGATGCAATGCCCATCCGACAACCTTCCCACTTGCCCCTTTGACCATGGCCCAACAGGACGACCATCTTAAGCGCGTGATTGGACACGCCAAGGAATACGGATTCGTATTCCCCTCCAGCGACATCTACGACGGCTTGAGCGCCGCGTACGACTACGGTCAGCTCGGGGTCGAATTGAAGAACAACATCAAGGCCTACTGGTGGACCGCCATGGTGCGGATGCACGAAAACATCGTCGGCCTTGACGCCAGCATCTTCATGCACCCGACCACCTGGAAGGCTTCAGGCCACGTAGACGCATTCAATGATCCGCTCATTGACAACAAGGACAGCAAGAAGCGCTACCGCGCCGACGTCTTGATTGAGGACCACATCGGAAAGATTGAAGCCAAGATTGCCAAGGATGTGAGCAAGGCGGAGAAGCGCTTCGGCGACGCCTTTGATAAGGCGCAATTCCTCGCCACCAACGGCAACTGCGTCCGTCGCCAGGCGGAGATTGACGACATCCACGCCCGGTTCAAGGCCGCCATGGATGCCGACGACCTCGAAGCGGTCAAGCAACTCATCGTCGATCTCGGCATCAAGGACCCGGAGACCGGATCGGCCAACTGGACGGATGTGCGCCAGTTCAATTTGATGTTCAAGACGGAGCTGGGTGCGGTCAGTGGCGACGCCGGGGTCATCTACCTCCGGCCGGAGACGGCACAGGGCATTTTCGTCAACTTCCTCAACGTTCAGAAGTCGGGCCGGATGAAGCTGCCGTTCGGCATCGCGCAAATCGGAAAGGCCTTCCGGAACGAGATCATCGCCCGCCAATTCATTTTCCGCATGCGGGAGTTTGAGCAGATGGAGATGCAATTCTTCGTCGCCCCCGGCAGCCAAGCCAAGTGGTACGAGTACTGGAAGGAGGCCCGGATCCAGTGGCACAAGGCCCTCGGCTTTGGCGAAGACGCCTACCGGTTCCACGACCACATCAAGCTCGCCCATTATGCGGATGCGGCCTGCGACATCGAATTCAATTTTCCCATGGGCTTCAAGGAGCTCGAAGGCATCCACAGCCGGACGGACTTTGACCTCGCCGCCCATGAGGAGCACAGCGGCAAGAAGCTGCGGTTCTACGACCCTGAAAAGGAGGAGAGCTACGTGCCCTATGTGGTGGAGACCTCCATCGGTCTTGACCGCATGTTCCTCGCTGTCTTGTCCAACGCCTTGCGCGTGGAGACGCTCGAGGACGGGTCCGAGCGCACGGTGATGCGCATCCCGGCTGCATTGGCCCCGGTCAAGCTGGCGGTCCTGCCCCTGATCAAGAAGGATGGCCTGCCGGAGAAGGCGCGTGAGATCATGAACCTGCTCAAGCTGGACCACAATGTCCAGTACGACGAGAAGGACGCCATCGGCCGCCGCTATCGCCGCCAGGATGCCATCGGTACGCCGCTGTGCATCACCATCGACCACGATACTTTGGAGGACAACGCGGTGACCCTCCGCGATCGCGACACCATGGAACAGGTCCGCGTGCCGATTTCCGAGCTCTCCGCCCGGGTGGCCGAGCGGGTGGGCTGGTCCACGCTGTTTGCCTGAACGCTTCTTTCCGATTCACACTCCATCGCCCTNATCATGGCATTTCAAGACTTGACATTCGCCGGCGTTCGCGCCTTGATTCGCGTGGACTTCAATGTCCCGATGAGCGCCNCCGCCGAGGACGGNAGCCGGACTGTGACCGACGACACGCGCATTCGCGCCGCCTTGCCGACCCTCAAGCATGTCCTCGACACTGGCGGGAGCCTGGTGCTCATGAGCCACCTTGGCCGGCCGAAGGGCCCAAATGCCGACCTCTCCCTGCGCCACATCCTGTCGACATTGGAGGGCCACCTCGGCTGTCCTGTCAAGTTTGCGCCCGATTGTGTGGGAGATGAGGCGCTGGAGGTGACGCAATCCTTGGCGCCCGGTGAAGTCGCNNTTCTGGAGAACCTCCGCTTCCACGGAGAGGAAAAGGCGGGGGATGAATTCTTTGCCGGCCAGCTTGCGGAGAACGGCGACTTCTACATCAACGACGCATTTGGCACGGCTCACCGTGCCCACGCTTCCACTGCGGTGATCGCCAAGTTTTTCCCAGAGGACAAGGCCTTCGGCTTCCTCATGGAGGGGGAGGTGCAGGCGCTGGAGCAAGTGCTCGGCAGTGCGGAGAAGCCGGTCGCGGCTGTGATTGGCGGCGCCAAGGTGAGCTCTAAGCTGGCTGTGCTGCAGAACTTGCTCGATCGCGTGGACAAGCTGGTCATCGGTGGCGGCATGGCGTACACCTTCGTGCAGGCCCAAGGCGGTCAGGTCGGTGGTTCNCTTGTCGAACCGGACATGCACGGGGATGCTTTGGCCTTGCTCGAGGCGGCCAAGGCCAAGGGGATTTCCGTGCACCTGCCCGCCGACACACTGTGCGGAGACGGCTTTTCTCCGGATGCCAACCAGCAGATCCACCCGACCAACGCCATTCCCGACGGCTGGGAGGGCATGGACATCGGTCCGGACAGCCGCGCGGACTTNGCCGCGGCACTTGCGGGTTGCAAGACGATTCTGTGGAACGGCCCGATGGGCGTCTTCGAGTTTGATCGCTTCGCTGAAGGCACCAACCACATCGCCCAAGCCATCGTCCAGGAGACGGCGGCGGGGGCCTACACCCTCGTGGGGGGTGGAGATTCCGTGGCGGCGGTCAACAAGGCCGGCCTGGCCGACAAGGTGAGCTATGTCTCAACAGGGGGCGGCGCCATGTTGGAGGGCCTCGAAGGCAAGACCCTCCCTGGCATTGCGGCCATCTCCGAGGCCTGAACACTGACAAATCTCATGGGGCTCTGACGGAACCCTGGTGCTTCTCGCGCGTACCTTACAGGAACCAACAGATGCGCTTTTTCCTCCTCTCCTTGCTGCTTGCTGCCGTGGTCGCAACCCCGGCTCAAACNCCCCTTCTGGGAGGAGCTCCGCTGTCCACCGATACGCCTCCTTTCAGCACCCAATCCCATGGCCTGAATCCCACGGGGTTGTGGGAGAACGCCAATGGTCCCTTGCCCACGAATGCTTGGTGGCAGAATCTCGCACTTGGCGGGGGTGGGCTGACGGTTAACACGTTGCCGTATCTCGTTCAGGTGAGTGGAGAGGCCTTGAAATTCGGAGCACCCAACAAGGTGGTCGATCCGAACTTCATTTTTTCCTCGATGACTGAAAACCTGAGTTTTCGAGCGGTGCAAGGCACACCGGGGCAGCAGATNACCGACNACGGGCCGTTGCACGTCAGCTTGGCGTGGGGGTCCGGTTCGGGCTCGATGCACACCGACTTGGTGCGCGGGCAGCCCTACATGACGATGCATTACGATGCCCTGACACCTCGCATTGGAACGGTCCATGCAATCACCAGTGTNAATGGAGGGTCGGCCAGCGCAACGACAACAGGAACTCGTTTTGAGGTGACCTTGAACAACGGCCAGACTTGGGTGATCTACGCGTCTTCCGTCCTCTCTTTGAGCCTCAACAATGGCGGNCTGGTTGCATCGGCGCCCTTCACCGGTTCGCTTCGGGCGGCCCTGTTGGACGCCAGTAGTGAAGCGACGTTGGATGCCCACGCGGCGCGCATTCCGACCGGCGGTGCCGTGTCGGCCACGGCGATGGGTGACGTTGGGACCATCTCGTTTGACTGGCAGACACAAGGCGCTGGTCCCTTGCTCATGATGGCTTTGCCGCATCACATGGATGTGCTCGTGTCGCCCTCGACGACAAGTGTGGTAAGGAACACCATGAAGGGCGATATGATTGGCATCTCCGGTTTGTCCTGGACGATGGAGGAGCCGCTGACCACCATTGGATTCGAGGCGGCGCAACCGATTCACCCCGATTACGAGCAGGACGTGCGCAATGCNCTGGCTTCGGATGTCGGCTTCGGTGTGACGGCCGGAGACCCTTACTTCGGAGGCAAGCAATTTTCAGCCTTGGCCCGATTGGCGCTCATTGCCGATGAGCTTAACGAGCCGGTCTTGGCGTCACAATACCGCACGGCGCTCGGCAGCGCGCTCGAGGAGAGACTCGCCGGACAGAATGGAGACCCGCTCGTCTACGACCAGACGTGGGGCGGACTGGTGATTTCTTCCGGACTGAATAACGCTGGAGCGGCCTTCGGCCAGGGGTATTACAATGACCACCATTTCCACTACGGGTACTGGATTTACGCCGCGGCCGCAATGGCCAAGGACAATCCGGCGTGGGTCAACCAATGGGGCGATAAGGTGATGCACCTGATTCGCGACGTGGCAGAACCGTCCGGTGCGGACCCGCACTACGGGTACATGCGCAACAAGGATTGGTTTGTGGGCCACTCCTGGGCGGCGGGCCTCTTTGAATTCGGGGATGCCCGGAACCAAGAGAGTTCTTCGGAAGCCGTGAATGCATGGTATGGCGTCTACCTCTATGGTCTCGCCATCGGGGATGACCGCATCCGCGACCTGGGCCGGGTCATGCTCGCCACGGAGCTGCGCTCGACGTGGAAGTATTGGCAGATCAACACAGGAGAAGGGNTTTACCCCGAGCCGTTCGCCTCCAACAAGGTGGTGGGAATCCTGTGGGGGACCAAGGTGGATCACGCGACTTTCTTCGGCGCCAACCTCGAGTTCATCCATGGTATCCAGATGTTGCCGTACACGCCCATCACCGAGGAGTTGTTGCGCGCGGAGTGGATTGAGGAAGCATACCCCGTCATCCAACCGGCCACGATGAGCCCGAGCATCGGAGAGGGCTGGAAGGGTTTCATCTACATGGCCCACGCGGTCATTGATCCGGATGCGGCTTGGAGCGAATGCCAGACGCTGAATGGGTACGACGATGGCAACACCAAGACCAACACACTTTACTGGCTGGCTACGCGCCCTGGATTGAGTGGTGGTGGAGGTAGCGGAGGTGGACCTGTGCCCGGATGCACGGACTCCGGGGCGTCGAACTTCAACCCGACGGCCAATGTGGACGACGGCACCTGCCTGTTTCCCGTCACGTTGTCGGTCAACATGAATGATCCCGGCGCGCCAGATGGCGCCGTGTTCCTTGCTGGCACGTTCAATGGTTGGGTGGCCACGGTCAATCCGTTGAGCGACCCGGAAGGAGACGGCATCTGGACCATCACCATGGATTGGCCGCTGGGGATGCAGGAATACAAGTTCACGCTCTTTGATTGGGCCGACCAGGAGACGTTTGCGGGAGGCGAGTCTTGTACGTTGACCACAGGGGAGTTCGTGAACCGCGTGGTGATCGTGGATGGCCCCATGGCCCTGGCTGTGGTGTGCTGGGAGTCCTGTGANCCCTGTGCTGGAGGTTGTCCGGTGGACTTGGATGAAGACGGCATCTGCGATGACGTGGACCCTTGCGTGGGTGCGTTGGATGCNTGTGGAGTGTGCAATGGTCTCGGCGCCGTGTACGACTGCGGTTGCTCGGGCATTCCTGCCGGCGACTGCGACTGTGACGGCAATGAGCTGGACGTGCTCGGTGTGTGTGGTGGCGGTTGCACTGCGGACCTTGATGGCGACGGCGTGTGCGACGATGTGGACCCGTGCGTCGGNGAATATGACGCCATAGGGGAGTGCAATGGCGATTGCTTTAGCGACACCAATGGCAACGGCATCTGTGATGACGAAGACGTGGCGGGCTGCACTTATCCGGATGCCCTCAACTTTGATTCGGGCGCGACCATGGACAACGGCAGTTGCGCGTTTGGTGCATTGGACTGCGCCGAGGACATCAACGATGACGGACTCGTGGGGGTGTCCGACATCCTGCTGGTGTTGTCAGCCTTTGGTCAGGCCTGCGACTGATTGCTTGGAACGATTGGAAATGAAGAAGGCCCGACGTGAGCCGGGCCTTCATCGTGTGGAGGTCTGGAGCGGATTCGAACCGCTGTAGCAGCTTTTGCAGAGCTGAGCCTAGCCACTCGGCCACCAGACCCTCATGTTTTCCCCACCAAGGCGGGGAGGCAAATATACGGCAGTCCTTCCGCAGGGTTTCGTTCGGGGTACATTTCCTTTCGTGACCGATACCCTGTCTCCCGCATCCCGCTGGCGTTCCGTGCCGGCCAACCTGCTGACCTTCTGTAACATGGGGTCGGGTGCCCTCGTGGCTTGGTGGGCGGCCTCCGAGTTCGATTTGGGATGGGCAGCGGCCGAATGTGCGGCTTCCATTGGAATCGATGGGACGCTGATGGCGCTATTGGGTACGACGGAGCGCCGGGTGATGGGCATCGCATGGATGCTGATCGTGTGGCTGTTTGGTCAGCTCTGCGACGCATTGGACGGTCCTGTGGCCCGCAAAATGGGAGCGTCGGGCAACCAGGGGGCGTGGTTGGATTCCATGGCGGACCTCATTTCGTCCGGGGTGGCTCCGGCATTCGTGGGGTTGTCGCTGATGTCGGAGTGGAGCACCATCGGTTCGGGAATGTGGCATTCGGTTTTGCAGGGATTGCCCTTGTTGATTCTACCGGCTGCAGCATGGCGCCTNGCACGGTATGCCGGAGAGGCGTCGGAGGGCCACGATGCGCTGTCGGAGGGCCTGGACTTTGAGGGGATTCCCGCCCCGATGGCGGCGCTGTATTGGGCGGGGCTACTCGGCGTTTGGGTCGCGTGGCCGGGCGATCAAGAGACCCAGTGGCTGTGGCTGGCTGGTGTTGCAGGCGGGACGTTGTTGCCACTGTGGATGGTGTCGCGCTTGCCGCAGATTGGGGTCAAGACCTGGGGCCGAAGTGCGGTGGTGGACCGCGGGCGGATTCTCTGGTTGTTCACCGCGTGTTCGTGCCTTGCATTTGGAGGCGGCGCCGGACCCTTGCTTGCCCTAATTTCGTACCCGCTGTTCGGGGCATTGCTGCACCGGATGCATTCGAAGAAGCAGACACATGGTCTTCCACGCCGCCATTGACATCCTCCCGTTGCCCGCCCTCCTCGATCCGCAGGGCAAGGCCGTCTCCAACAACNTGCCGAACATCGGCCTTGGCCAGCTCACCAACGTGCGCATCGGCAAGCACATCACCCTGGACATCGAGGCGGAGAGCCGGGAAGAGGCCGAACGCCTCGTCGGGGAAGCGTGCGAGAAGTTGCTCGCCAACCCCATTATGGAGCGCTTCGAATTCCGCGTCTTTTCCGCGGAAGAGGCGGCCCTCTGACACCTTGTTCGGTCGCCGAGTTTGGGCCAATTTGCAGGCTCANCTTCNACTCATGACCCGAGCCTTTTTTNGCGTTTCTGTGCCGGGTGCCCTTGCGGCGCTCTTTTTTGCCGTGTGCTTTACGGCCTGCCAACCCTCTGACATGTCCCACAACGATGACGCCGCGGCTCCAACGGCCAAGAAGGTGCCCCTTGAATTGACCGAACACGGGGACACCCGGGTGGACAACTACTTCTGGATGCGCCTCAGTGACCAGCAGAAAGAAGCCGAGGAGCCGGATGCCCAGACCCAGGATGTCCTCGACTACTTGACTGCAGAAAACGACTACATCGAAACGAAACTCGCCCACACCGAAGGGCTGCAGGAGAAGCTGTTCGACGAGATCGTCGGGCGCATCAAGAAGGACGACCGCAGCGTCCCGGTGCGCAACCGCGGATACTGGTACTACACGCGCTACGAGGAGGGCAAGGAGTACGCTATCAATTGCCGCAAGCCGGCGGGCGATGAGGTGAAGTATGAGGATTGCGCGGGTGTCGAAGAGGTCCTCCTTGATCAGAATGTCCTGGCGGAGGGCTTTGACTACTTCGCTGTAGGCGGCATGGGCATCAGCGACGACAACCGCCTCATGGCATTTGGCGTGGACACGGTGAGCCGCCGCCAGTACACCGTTCGCTTCAAGGACCTGACCACTGGAGAGTTGTTGGCGGACGAGATTCCGCTGACCACCGGAGGTGCCACTTGGGCGGCGGACAACAAGACGGTCTTTTACACCCGCAAGGACGAGCAGACCCTGCGCAGCTACCAGGTGTACCGCCACGTGTTGGGCACGCCGGTAGAGGAGGACCAGTTGGTCTTTGAAGAGACCGACGAGACCTTCAATTGCGGGGTGTATCGTACCAAGAGCGACGAGTACCTCGTGATCTACACATCCCAGACGCTGTCGCAGGAGTACCGCGTGCTCAAGGCGGACGACCCGATGGGAGAATGGCAGGTGGTCCAACCCCGCGAGCGCGACCTCGAGTACGGCATCAGCCACTACGGGGACCACTTCTACATCGTCACCAACATGGACGCCAAAAACTTCCGCCTGATGAAGACGCCGGTGAACGCGACCACCAAGGACAATTGGGTGGAGGTCATTCCGCACCGCGACGACGTCTTCCTCGAGGGCATCGACATCTTCAAGGATTACCTGGTGGTCGAAGAGCGTAAGGAGGGATTGAACCAGATTCGCATCAAGAGCTGGGACGGCAACCAGGACGAGTACCTCGAGTTCAATGACCCGGCCTACACGGCGAGCACCCGTTCCAACCCGGACTTCGACACCGAGATCCTCCGCTTCGGCTACACGTCCATGACAACGCCGAGCACGACGTATGACCACAACATGCGCACCGGTGAGCGCATCCTGCTCAAGCAGCAAGAGGTGGTCGACGACAACTTCTCCCCGGACAACTACACTTCAGAGCGCCTCATGGTCGAGGTCCGCGACGGGGTCAAGGTTCCGGTGAGCATGGTCTATCGCAAAGGCACCGAGCGAAATGGACAGAACCCATTCCTGCTGTATGCCTATGGCAGCTATGGCAGCAGCATGGACCCCTACTTCTCGAGCGTGCGCCTGTCGCTCCTTGATCGGGGCTTCGTCTACGCCATTGCCCACATCCGTGGTGGACAGGAGCTGGGTCGCCAGTGGTACGAGGACGGCAAGCTGCTCAAGAAGCAGAACACCTTCAACGACTTTGAAGACGTCGGCCGCGCGATGGTCGAGATGGGCTACACATCGCCCGACCACCTGTACGCCATGGGCGGCTCCGCAGGGGGCCTGCTGATGGGGGCCGTCATGAACCAGGCGCCGGAGCTGTTCAATGGTGTCGTGGCGGCCGTGCCGTTCGTGGACGTGGTGAGCACCATGCTGGACGAGACGATTCCGCTGACCACGTTTGAGTGGGATGAGTGGGGCAATCCGAAGGACAGCGTGTACTACCACTACATGAAGTCTTATAGCCCCTATGATCAGGTCCGCGCCCAGGATTACCCCAACACGCTCGTGACCACGGGCTACTGGGACAGCCAGGTGCAATACTGGGAGCCAGCCAAGTGGGTGGCTAAGTTGCGCGAGTTGAAGACAGACGACAACGTTCTCCTCTTCCTGACCAATATGGATGCCGGTCACGGAGGACAATCGGGTCGCTTTCGCCGGTTCAAGGAAACAGCGTTGGAATATGCCTTCATGCTCGACCTTGAGGGCATCACCGAATAAGGCCAGCGCGCCCGGGTGTCGGCTATTTCTGACTTTGTGCTTTGGGGGAAACCTCAAGAACTTGATGCCCGTACTTTTCTTGTGATGCGATTTTCATCTGCACGATTGTGGGCTCCGGTCCGGTGGTCCGTCCTGACCGCAAGCCTGGTGTTGGCCGTCGGTTGTCAGGAGCCCCCCGAGGAGTGGGACGTTCCGGATTGGACGCCCATAGCGGCGGTCCCTTTGGTTGACACGCGCTTTGATTTGGGCGATGTGCTCGAGGTGGTGTCCGACAGTGCGGGCACCGTGCCCATTGAGGACCTCGGCGGCGGGGAGTTGGCCTTTGTGCATGACGAAACGTTTGAAGGCACCTTGGCGCTGGACTGGCTGGTTTTGCCACAGGAATCTGCCGGGGGAACCCTGGTACTGGGCGATGTGGAGGCCGCTGCATTGAATGTGGCGCTGGGCCCCGTGGCGTTCACGGACACCCTCAGTGTCGAGTTGGAAGTGGAGCAGCCTGAGGGCGTTCGACTCGATGCCATCGACCTGTCCGGAGGCCAATTGACGCTCAATCTGAACTCCACCCTTGGGGATGATGTATCGGGTGAAGTGACCATTCCCCAATTGCTGGATCAGACCGGACTTCCCTGGAGTACAGTGTGGACCCAGGACATGTTGGACCAAGGCCCGTTGGTGGTCGTAGAAATGCTGTCAGGGTGGACGCTCTTGCCGAGTCAGGAAGGCGAGGACAACAACGCCATTCACTTGGTGTACACTGCATATGTGACCAACGACCCAGCCTATGATGCGCAGGCGGGAGAATCGCTAGACGTTTCTTTTAACCTGGCGGACTTGACCTATGCCAGGGTGGAAGGGGACTTTGGACAGTCGGCCATCCAGATTGAGCGCAGTTCGGCGGCCATCTCCTTCTTCGACGATCGATTCACCACTTCAGACCTTGCGATCAACCGAGCCAGCTTGAGCTTGTCGGTCACGAACGGATTTGGGGTGCCTGCCGTATTGGACTCCCTGAGTTTCTACACCGAAGTCGGAGGGGTGCCCGATGTGGTCTTTGAGACCACGATGCCCAACTTGGAGGTGGCTCCTGCCGTGGGGGATGCTTCGGGAGCTGTCCTGTCTNCATGGGAGGTGAACGAGACCAACAGCAACGTGGTCGACTTCTTTTCGGACGATGAGGTGGAGGTGGAATTGGGCCTCTATGTCCGAACCAACCCAGTTCCACCGGCAGCGGGAGAGCCCAATTTCTTGGACGCGGACGGATTCGTCAATGCCAATCTCCATGCGGAGGTGCCGCTGTCCATCCGAGCAGGCCAGGTTGACTTTGTGGACACCTTGGATGTGTCGNTCGACCTTGAGGAGACCGCTGAGCTTGACTCTGCGGAATTGCGGATGATCTTGCACAACGGCTTCCCTTTCGAACTGAAGGTTCAAGCGTGGTTCCTCGATGCACAGGGGGCGTTGGTGGACAGTTTGGCCCTGGCGCCATTGGACATTTTCGCTGCGCCAGATGTGGGCCCGACGGGTCAGCCTTTGGCGCCGGCAGAATTCCGGTTTGACTTCGAGTTTGACTGGGACCGTGCGGACCGGCTGCGTGCCGCGGATCGGGTTGTGGTCCGGGCTTGGGGCCAGACCGTGGAGGCGCCACTGGGCACTTTCGTTCCTCTGCGCGCAGAACAGGATTTGCGGATGCAGTTGGGTGCCAAACTCTTCACCCGAATCGAGCTCTGACATGAAGCAGGTCAGAACCAGTGTGCTGTTGTTGATCGGGATGTGGACGGTCACCACGTCGCGCGCCCAATTGGGGCCGATGGAAATCACGCCGGAGTGGGGCTGGGCAGGTTGGAGCAACCCGGCTGTGCTTCACCCTTCTGGGGGCCACATCTGGTTGGGGGGATTGGCGGGTTTGCAAGCACAATTGAACCACACCGGCCCCGCAGTGCTGGACTTTGCTACAGAAGCAGGTGCGGTGGACCCCGCAGCGTTCTTGGCCGCGCTGTCTCCTTCAGAATCGGTGGACTTCGCCACGACGGTGCCCCTGATCGCGTTTGGATTTCGGGAGGAACGGAAGTTCGAGTTTCGGATGGCGAGTCGGCTGGTTGCGGAACAACAGTTGACCTACGACCGGGACCTGTTCACCTTGGGATGGCTCGGCAACGGACACCCCGATATCATCGGTCAGGAGCTGTCATTTTCGGAGATGGGGGTGAACGCCCAGACTTACTTGGACCANAGTTTGAGTGTGGGCGCCATGGTCAAGGAGGACAAGCTGTGGTTGGGATGGGGCATCCACATTCTGAATGGCATTGGGTCCGTCCAAACCGGATCATTCGACGCCACATGGAAGACGGATTCCGTCGATTACAGCTGGGATCTGACAGGGTCAGCGACGTTCAACACTGCTGGAATCAACCTGGATTCACTGTCCAACGGTGGAGAAGCGGTGGATTTGGGGTCTGGCATTCCGCCCATCTTGGGTTCAGGTGTGGCATTTGACTTTGGCTTTCTGTGGAAGCTGACCCCGGAATTCGAATTCGAGGGGGCGATTCAGGGCCGTGGAGGTTTGCGTTGGCTGATGTCAACCCAACAACGTGAAGTTCCATCGGGTGCCTTCGTCTTGCAGGGNCTCGATGTCGTGCAGTGGTTGGAGGAGCAGGAGGAGACCGGGGCCGGCTTGGATTCGTTGCCGGCAGCTTTGGAAGAATGGGTCAACGCCCTGCCGGACTCCTTGGCCGACGCATTTGCCGTGCAGTCGTTGTCGGGTCCGCCGGCGGCATTCGACACCCGGGTGGCCGAGACGTGGCGCTTGGGGTTTCGGCTTCGTCCCGCGGAAGGGGCGGAGGTCTTTGCGATGGCTTATCGGCAGTTTCGCTTCAGCCGCCCCAGCAGTGGGTTTGTGTTTGGCGGGGTGTGCCGTTTCCGGGGCAATATGGCCGTGCATGCCCAAGGCCAATACACCGCGAACCGCTGGTCATGGGGAGGTGGGGTGTCGTTGCGTGGAGGTCCTATTCGATTGGCGATTTCCGCCCAGAATGTGATGGGGGTGTTGCTTCCATTGGATGCTGGACACCTGCATGGGCAAGTGTCCATGGGATTCGAGCTCGGTTACCGGCAGGAAAAGAACCAACGCCGGAAGAGGGGTGACCTCGGCACCGGCAAGGGCATGTGGCATTGATCGAATTGTCGCGTTGGATCAGATTGGATAATCCAACCGTCTGAACAATTCCTGGAACGTGTGGTCCTCGGGGTTGTGGTACACGGCATTCCACCCGGCATGCCGCGCCGCCGTGATGTTGTCCCGTGTGTCATCAATGAACAGGACCGATTCCGGGTCCAAACCGCATTGCCGGGTCACCTGTTCGAACGCCTCGGGGTTCGGTTTTCGTTCACCCAGCCGGTGGCTGTACACAACTTGCCTGAAGCTTTCGTGAAAGGCCTTGCCCAACGTGCCTAGGATCTTCTGTTCGAAGTGGGCGGCATGGATCGAATTTGTGTTGCTGAACAAGAGCAAGTCATGGGATCCAGAAAGGGACTTCAGCACAGGCAGGATGTCGGGCCTCGGCCCGATCAGCACGGCGTTCCAGGCGTCTTGTACCTGTGCCAAGGTTGTTCCCGGGCGGCAGCGCAGTTGCAATGACCCGAGGAATTGGGTCTCGGATATCAGGCCCCGCTCAAGGTCATTGACCAAGCTGGATTGCCCTTGGTGGGCGTATTCATGGGCGAAGTCATGCAGGCCGAGGGCGTCAAATGCCGCAGCCGTGCGTGCGTGGTCGATTTGGTAGAGGACCCCGCCAAAGTCGAGGATGACATGGCGGACCTCCCGCCAGTCTAAGGGCAGGATTGTGGTGGGCATGAAGAAAGTGGACGCCTACAGGTTGAGAACCCAAGCCTGACGGTATCCGTGTAGAGATTGAAGGGAATGGCGGAAGAGGGCAGCCTCTGCGGGGCTGTTGAAGCAACCAGCTGACACGCGTTGCATGCCGTTGGGGCCAGGAAGCAGTGCGCTGGTGTACCCCAGTGCCTGAAAGCGCCGGGCCAGTTCGGCAGCGCGGGCCGCTTCACCAAAGGTGCCGGCGATCACGTGGTGCGTGCAGCCGGAAGCCATCGATTGGGGTTGCGGCACGGGCATGGTGGGCTCTGCGTTTGCGACGATCGCGGGCGCACCGGCTTGCACGTAAGGCAGGGGCTCCATGGCCAGTTCGGGAAACCGGATGTCTTCTCCTTCGATCCGCGGGGCGAAATCGGAGGGCTCTCCGGCCCCTATGTGGAACAGGCTGAATCCAGTGGTGCCTTGTTGGCCCCAAAACAGCGAGGCGGCGACAAGTAAGGGCAGGGCGATGACAGCGGCGACGCGCAGAACGGGCTTCCAGTGGGTGAGGGCCGGCGTGGCTGCTTCCGTTTGGTTGAGGTTCGCCTCTGGGCCGACCGGTGTTGGCTTGGCTGCGGTTTCGGCCGGGCGTTCAGGTTCAGCCGTGGCCGAGCGGTCAAGCCAGGGGATGCGGCCCAGCCCTGGGGAGGCATAACGCTCTCCCAGGCGGGGTTCGGCTGCGAATCCGGTCAGGCCATCCGGCTGCTGGAACAGGCGGCCCAATCCGGGGAAGTCGACCTGTTCTCCTTCGCTGAGGCGGGCTTGAAGGGCTTCGACTTCCCGGTCAATGAGGCCGCCGGCTGCATCGGTGGAGCAACCGGTGGCCCGGCGGATTTCCTGCTCCATCAGGCCGTCGCGAACGGTCAGCTTCGGATTGAACACCACATCACGACCGGGCGGGATCCATTCCCCCTTGTCCGCATCGAAGCGGGCCGCCACCGGGTGTGCCAAAAAGCCGCCCAGCCCCGGAATGACGAGGCAGTCGTGGTCGTGCAGCAGCAGCGGCAAGGCGTTGACAAGGAAATGGGGACCGGTCGGGGTGCTCATTTGACCGCCAAAATAATGGCATTCACCATGCACTCTGCAGTGTGGTTCGGTTTTCACCGTCCGTTTCGGGCGTTCCACCAGATGCGGACCCGGTCCAGGTCGTTCGCGGTGTCCACGGACCCGGGGCCTTCAGATTTCGTGACGACCTCGGCATGCAGGTGCATGCCGGCCTCAAGCCAGCGCAATTGTTCCAGCCGCTCGATGCGTTCCAGCCGCCCTTCGGGCAAGGCGGCGCACCTGGCCAGAACGCCAGGGGCATACCCGTACAACCCGATGTGGATGTGGTAGGGCCCGCCTTGGGGAATGGCTGTGCGGGAGAAAAACAGGGCTCGGCCATCTGAACCCAGTGCGGCCTTGACCCGTTCCGGCAGTGCCGCTTCTCCTCCGACTGCGGGGCGTACTGCGGTGACGACGTCGCCACGCCGCTGTCGAAGGGCCGAGCAAACGGCCGTCAAGTGGGTGGCGTCGGGGAACGGTTCGTCGCCTTGGAGGTTGAGAATCGCGTGTTCTTCCCCGACCAGGCCGAGGGTATGGCAGGCCTCGGCGCACCGGTCTGTGCCCGAAGGGTGGACACCGGTCAGGACAGTGGTTCCGCCCGCTTGCTCGACGGCAGCGGCGATGTCCGTATGGTCGGTGGCCACGATGGCGGCATCGAGGTCGGGATGCTGGTCCGCAGCGCGCCAGGNGTGCACGACCATGGGCGTTCCCCCGATGTCAGCCAGGGGTTTGCCTGGCAGGCGACTGGCGCCCATGCGGGCGGGGATGATGGCCGTGATCTTCAAGGGGTGAAGGTGTAACGGACCATCCACAGGCGGTTGGCCTCTGCAGCCAGCGGCCGGAGTGCATAGGTGAGGTTGGCGGCGTTGCGCACGATGAGTTCGACGTGGTGNTGGTCGTTGAACTTCCGCCCGACTTGGATGTCGTGGAGCCATTGGGCATCNCCGCGTTGGTCGAGCCAATCGATGAGGCCGTATTGGAGCAGTCCCAGTTCTTCGATGTCGAGGAAAGCNTTGTCNATGTTCTGAATGGTGGTGTTGCGCGCCGCATTCCACCCGAGGGTCCATCCGCTTTCGTGCTGGAGGCTGACGTTGGCCCGGAAGGTGTTNCGGATGCGGTATTTNAGCACGTTNCCGGTGGTNTCGGANCTGGTGGAGGCGTAGCTCACCCCTCCAGAAACNGTGGGGAATTCCGCATAGACCGAGTCGGGCGTGAGGCTGATCGGGTTGAGGAAGGTCTGGCCGATCAGCCATTGNACGGTCCACGCACCGAGGTCCCCTTGTCCCATGGTGCTCCATTCAAGTCCGGTCACCCGGGCCTTTCCGGTGTTGACGCTGCGGAATCCCAAATCGAGCAGGCCATTGCCTGTGTCTCCCCAGACACCGAACGTGTATTCGATGAAGTCCTGGAAGTCCTGTTGGAAGACGGCCACATCGAGGAAGCCTTTCCATTGCCCATCCTTTCCGAAACGGAAGCCTTGTTTCAGACCCACCTCCATGTTGGTGGAAGATTCAGGGCGGATGTTGAGAGAGGGAAACACGTTGATACCGCCTACCTCGGTCAGGATGAATTTTTCGGCGATGCTTGGGAAGCGGAAGCCCTGTCCCACACTGGCCCGGAGGTAGCTGGCCTGTCCGAAGCGGTAGTTGAGTCCGGTTCGGAAGACGGGGCGGCCCTCGGAGACGCTGTCGAGTGCGAATTGCTCATAGCGCCCACCCGCTGTGAGGTGAATCCGTTCGTGGGGTTGGATTTCGGCTTGCAGGTAGGCCGCCACATTGGTGGCATTGTGGATGGAGTCCCCTGTACCGGCGGCATAGAGTTCGGCGACGCTTCGGGTGCTTTGGGCGTAGACCCCGCCGGTAGCGGTCCAGAGTTCACCTCGGTATTGGGACCGGGCTTCGCCCTGCCAGGTGCTGGAGGCGTTGCCCTGGCCATTGTCGTTGTCATTGATGAGCCGAAGGAATCGCCCCTGCAATCGGTGGTTCCATGGACCCACGGACCGCTCAAGGTGCGGGTCGACCGTGACCATCCGCTGCGTGGTGCGGGTGTCGGCTCCTGGTGTGGCCGCGTAAAAGCCCGAGTCGGCATTGAGCCAGATCAGCGTGCCGACACTTTCGCCGCTGATCGCATTGGCCTTGAGCCCGTACCCCCAGCCCCCGTTTTTTGGGGCGTGTTGCCAGGCGCCGTTGACCCGCCACTGCCGCTCAGCGTCATAATGGTCCACGGTGAAGGGGTTGTAAGGCCGGTCATGGGCCTGGCCAGTTGCGGAATTGATCTGAGGCCCTTTGTAGCCGTCGCTGCCGAGCCATTGTCCCCCGAAGCTGATGCCGTCGCCGTTGTCGAGCCGGCGGGTGTGCAGCCAGGAGGTGCTGCTTTGCATGAGCGGGCGGTTCCAGTACTTCCGGCCATTGCCCGGGTCGCTGTGGACGCCGTGTTGGATGGAGATGCGGGTGAAGGGCTCCGGATCAGGAAAGGCGGTTCGGAATTGGATGACCCCACTGAGGGCTGAAGAACCGTAGAGCACACTGCTGGCGCCTTTGACGACCTCGACCTGTTCGAGGTTTTCCAGCGGAAGGAACCCCCAAGTGGGCCGGCCTGCATCCCCGCTGAGAACAGGCAGTCCGTCGAGCAGAACGGCCACGCGGGAGCCGGCGCCGAAGCTGTATCCACTTCCGCCTCGGATTTGAGGTTCACTGTCCACGATGGTTACGCCCGGGGTACGGGACAAACTCTGGTCTGCACTGGTGGGCGCGCCTTGGTTGACCAGTTCGGGCGGAAGCACGTCGATGGAGACGCTCACTTCGCCTAGATCCTGCTCGTACCGCCCGGCGGACACCACGGCGGTGCCGATGCTGGCGACATCGGGCTCGAGGGCGATGTCGAAGGTTTGGGTTCCCGTCCACGCATCAAGTCGGGTGGTCCATTCGACGTAGCCAACATACCGGACTTTCAATTCAACACTGCCCGAGGCGGAGATTGAAAACTGCCCATCCAAGTCGGTCAAGACGCCTTGGCCATTGGCAAAGACGGCCGCTCCGGGCAAGGGTGTGGCATCCACTGCGTCGAGGACAGTGCCGGTGAGGGTGTTGCTGTCTTGGGCCGCTGCTGGCCAAATCGGGGCGAGGTTGAGCAGCAGACAGACTAGGAAGGAGAGGAAGGGCAGGCGCATCATCGCTTCGAATGTAAACCGCAGGGCGCCGTTCGTGAAGGAGGTGTGGGCCGCATCGCCCACCGTGCCATGTTGCGGACATGCTTGGATCGGAAGAAGAAGCGGACGCGTGGTTGCTTGATTGGTTGACGGCAGCGCAATTGCCCCGTTTCAACCGCAAGGGAACGCTGCGCGTGGTGATGGAAGTGGGGCTGGCGGCGTGGCTGGCCGGGGTGGAACGGGGACTGTTGTCCAACGCGCGCGATCGGGCATGCCGGCAGCTNGACCAATTGCGGGAAAGGGGCATCCGGGCTTTGGTCCGAGGGCATGTGGGGTATCCCTACGCTTTGGATGAGGTACCAGACGCGCCGTGGATTCTGTTTGTTCGGGGACCGTTGGAGGTGTTGAACGGACCAAGGATGGTGTCCGTGGTCGGCACGAGGCGAGCCTCCTCCTTGGGCATGTCGGCAGCAGAAGGGTTGATGGGGGGCATGGATGGTTTGGACTGGACGCTTGTCAGCGGCTTGGCGGAAGGCATTGACGCGGCGGCCCACCGTGCGGCCTTGAATCGGGGCATTCCCACTGTGGCTTGTCTGGCCCATGGCCTCCACGCGGTGCACCCGCGGTCCAATGCGGCCCTCGCGGATCGGATTCTGGAGTCCGGCGGATGTTGGGTGTCCGAATACCGTTGGGGGATGCCCCCGTCGAAGTACACGTTCCCAGCGCGTAACCGCATCATTGCAGGGTTGTCGGATGCCGTAGTGGTGGTGGAGTCCAATGATCCGGGGGGAAGCCTGATTACCGCCCGGTTGGGCCAGGATTATGACCGGCGCGTGTTTGCCTTGTCGCCTTCTTGGTGCTCAGACGGGATGAAGGGAAATGCGCGGTTGCTTCAAGAGCAAGTGGCCGAATTGCTTCACCAGCCTGAGGACTTGGCCCGCGCCATGGGCTGGAGCGAATGCCGGGAGCAAGACGAAGCCTCCGAGAAGGTTGAGCCTTTGCTTGAGGCATTGGACCCCTATATGGCCCGTTCGTTTGACGACATTGTGGCGGCCATGGATTGGGGCCGAAACGCCACTCGGAAAGCGCTGTTGGAAGCGGAACTCTCCGGACAGGTGCGGGCGTGGTCCGGAGACCGGTTTACTCGAACCTCGCGGTGATCAGAGGTTGCTCATGATGTCCTCGATGTCGACGATACAGCCAAGACACTGCTGATGCAATGATTCTACTTTGGCGTGGATGTCCTGAACATCGTGAAGCTCCTTGGCCATGGCTTCTACCGCTTTGAAATCTTTGTAAGCAGAGTTGAAACCAATGGCACCACAAGCGCTCTTCAACTTGTGTGCGAAGAAGGCAATTTGCTCGTGGTCTTCTGCAGCGGTGGCTTGGGCCAGGGATTGCATGTCCAAAGGGGCATTGCGGATGAAAATCTGCAGAACCTGGCGCAGGAAGGCCGGCTCGTCGCCGACGATGCGCTTCAGATGATCCAAGTCGAGGATGGCCATGGGGTCAATTCAAGGTCAGATGCGGCCAGTGAACCACTTCCATAGGTCGTTGCCATTGGCGAGCAGCATTAAAGAACCAACGAAAAGCAGCCCGATGAGTTGCCCGTACTCCATGACTTTGTCGCTGGGCTTGCGTCCGGAAACCATTTCATACAGCAGGAACATCACGTGCCCCCCGTCGAGGGCGGGGATGGGCAACAGGTTCATGAAGGCGAGGATGATGGACAACAAGGCTGTGATGTTCCAGAAGCTTCTCCAGTTCCAGACCGGGCTAAAGATGCTGCCGAGGGTGATGAAGCCGCCGAGCTGTTGCGTGCCGCCGGGGCGGAACAGGAAGCGGAGTGAGGAGACGTAGTTGCTCAGGGTGGCCCAGGTTTTATCGGCCCCTGCGGCCAAGGCGTCAATGGGCCCGAATTCCCGTTCGGTGAAGGTGAACCCGTCCAGGTCCTTGAACTCTTTGGGGTAGAAGCCAATCTTGCCGTCTTCGCCCACGGCTACCGGGAGGTCGATGGCCCTCTGGCGCGTGATGGCGCCTGGGCGATCGAATTCGGAATCCTCTGGATTGGAATCCGATTCGAAGCGGTCCACGCTGAGGCTCACCGTCTNGCCNGCGTGGACGCCTAGCGCTGCAATCAGGTCGCTGAAATAGGGGGTAGGTTGGCCTTGTACGGCAAGGATTTGGTCCCCGGCCTGAAGCCCCGCTTCCTCAGCGGCGGAGCCCGCCATTACCCGGTCGATGATGGTCGGGAAGTTGATGCTGAATGGCGCGCCACCTTCCGGGATGTCGTCCTTGCGGTCGACCAGGACCTGCCCCAATTCCACCGGGAAGTCGAGGGTGGTCGCTTGCCCCTCGCGGACGACTTCGGCCGAGGTGACCTGTCCGCCAAAGACGAGGCGCTGGAAGTCGGCGGTTTCCTCCACGGATGCACCGCCGAGGGACAGCACCACGTCGCCATCCCGGAATCCGATATCCTCAAGAGGCGCGGCGAAGGAGAGGCCGTAGGGGAGGTCGTCCATGCGCAGGTCGCGGTCTCCCCAGACGAGGAACACCCCGGCATAGATGAGCACGCCGAGGATGAGGTTGACCGTGACGCCGCCCATCATGATGATGAGGCGCTGCCAGGCGGGTTTGGATCGGAATTCCCAGGGTTGGACCGGTTTGGCGAGCTGGTCCTTGTCCATGCTCTCGTCGATCATCCCTGAAATCTTGACGTATCCGCCAAGCGGAAGCCAACCGATGCCGTAGACCGTCTCGCCTATCTTCTTCTGCCAAAGGGCTCCTTTGATGTCGAAGAAGAGGAAGAACTTCTCGACCCGGGTCTTGAAGAGGCGCGCCGGGATGAAGTGCCCCAACTCGTGGAGAATGATGAGGAAGGAGAGGCTCAGGAGGAACTGGCCGGCTTTGACAAGAATTTCCATGGCGCGGAAGACAAAGCTACATCTCCGCCGGGTCGGGGTTCATTTTTAACGCCTTTTCCGCCCTTTGGCCACATCTTGCTTGCGCGGAAGCCGCCCTTTCGCACGTTTCACCTCCATGGCCACNACCTCTCCCCGTTCCAGCAAGGGAAAAAAAGCAGCAAAACAGCCCGCCAAGGACCGGTTCATCGGTCCATCGCTGCTGTTGTGGGCTGCCCTGCTGTCGCCGGTGCTCGGCATCGCCATGCTCCTCGGCATTGCCTCGGGTTCGGACCTGCCTGACACGGAGACTTTGGCNAACCCTAAGACCGACTTGGCCACCCGCATNTATGCTGTCGACGGCGCCCAGCTGGGCAGTTTNTACCGCGAGAACNGGGCTGANGTGCGCTATGCCGACTTGCCGCCAACGCTGGTGCAGGCCCTCATCTGCACGGAGGATGTCCGCTTCCGCGAGCACACCGGCGTGGATTTCCGTGGCCTCGCCCGTGCCATCGCCTACCTCGGCAAAAAAGGCGGAGGCAGTACGGTGACCCAGCAGCTCGCCAAGCAGCTGTTCACCGAGCGTTACGACCGGACCGGCTTCTTCGAACGCGCCGTGCTCCAGAAACCCAAGGAGTGGATCATTGCCACGCGGTTGGAGCGGCAGTACACCAAGGATGAGATCCTCGCCTTGTACCTGAACCGCTACGATTTCCTCAACCAGGCCGTGGGCATCCGCAGCGCGGCACAGGTCTACTTCGGCAAGCCGGTCTCCAAATTGGAGCTGCACGAATCGGCCATGTTGGTGGGCATGCTCAAGAACAGCGCCTTGTACAATCCCTTGCGGCGTCCTGAACTCGTAAAGGAACGCCGTGGGACCGTGATTGCGCAGATGGTCAAATACGGGGTGGTACCTGCTGAGGCCCGGGACAGCCTCANCGCTTTGCCGCTGGGGCTGAGCTACCAGCGGGTCAGCCACGATGAGGGCCCGGCGCCCCACTTCAGGGAGCGGTTGCGTGCTGAGGTCAAGAGCCTGTTGGACGCCAAGGATGTAGNTGGGGCATACCANATCGCCAAGGCGGATGGTGCTCCCTACGACCTCTACCGGGATGGATT
>NYTZ01000057.1 GCA_002683735.1 Flavobacteriales bacterium | reverse complement strand
GGCCGAATATGAAGGTCTGCGTTGGAGATGAGCCTAGCATACTCCAGTGCGATTGGGCATTCGTCATGCTGGGTGGCGGCGTTTGGGAAGGAGAGCAGGCCCTCAACGCCTACCGAAACAGCCCGTTGTTCGGGACGGTCTGGCCGGCCACGAAGGCTTTGTTTTCAGAACCCCCTGTTGCCAGGAGCCATGACCTCCTTTGGGCGCGCTAATTTCGAAGTCGATTCATGAGGGCCCTCTACAAAAAGGAACTGCGCGCATTTCTGTCTTCCGTCATCGGGGCCGTTGTCCTTGCGGTATTTCTGCTGGTCAGCGGATTGTTTCACTGGGTCTTTCCCGGCCAATGGAACCTTTTGGAAACCGGCGTAGCCGAGCTGACCGCCTTCTTCCTGTTTACCCCTTGGATCTTCCTCTTTCTGATTCCGGCCATCACCATGCGGTCCATCGCAGAGGAACGCAAAAACGGCACCCTTGAATTGCTGTTGACCCATCCGCTGGATCCACACCGCATCGTCTGGGCCAAATTTCTGGCTGGCACCACCTTGGTTGTGGCGGCACTGCTGCCCACGTTGGCTGGCTATGCGGTGCTCCATTCACTGGGCAATCCGGTGGGCAACATCGATGGTGGCGCCGTGCTTGCCGGGTATCTCGGTCTGATTCTGCTCGGAGCAGCCTTCGTGGCCACCGGCCTGGTCGCTTCGTCCAAAACCGACAGCCAAGTCGTCGCATTCCTCTCCGCTGCTTTGGCTTGCCTGGTCCTGTATTACGGGCCCTCCGCCTTGGGGTCTTACGACCTGTTCGGCACGGCCGACCACATCATCCAGTGGTTTGCCATGGAAACTCACTACCGCTCCATCGGGACCGGGGTGGTCATCCTTGGCGACGTGGCCTGGTTTGTAGCCTACATCGCCTTGGCTTTGGCAATGGCCCAAAACAACCTTCAACCCAGACGCGCATGAAGGCCTTCCAATGGATTCAAGGAAGAGACGGACAGGGCTGGCGCGGCGCCTTGCTCGCGGCTGGCATCTTGGGCATCCTGGCCCAATGGCCCCTTCGCATCGACGTCACAGAGGATCGCCGGCACAGCCTTTCGGATGCCACCGAAAGCATGCTGTCCGCTTTGTCAGAAGGGGAGGAGGAGGTCCTCGTGCGGTGTTATCTGGAGGGAGACTTCCCGGCGCGTTACCGGCGCTTGGCCGATGAAATTCAATCCAAGCTGCGCACGTTCGCTCGCAAGAGCGACGGCAAAGTCCGCTGGCAATTCATCGATGTGGCCGCCTCCGGGGATGAGAAAACGATCGGCGACACTGAGCTCGCCCTCTATGAGCAAGGATTGCGTTTTACCCGCATTGCGCACCGTGAAGCCGGCGTGACTGCATTCCAAAACATTTGGCCCTGTGCGATGGTCACGGTCCAAGGCGTGGATTACCCAGTTCAATTCCTCCGTTCAGAGAACATGGACCCCGACGAGGTCATGGTTCAGAATGCCATCAACCAAGTCGAATTCAACCTGGGCCAAGCCATGCGCCTGGGCATGCGAGACCGCCGCCCTGTGGTCGGGATGCTGCAAGGCCACGGGTGCTTCCTGCCGGTGGAGACGGCCGACTTCTCTCAAGCCTTGTCCGAATCCGCAGAAGTGGTGGATGTCCGGCTCGACGGGGCCGTGGATGCCCTGTGCGAGAAGATTGAAGGTCGCCCCAACCGACAACCCAAATACGATGCGCTCATCGTGGCCGGACCGGACTCTACGTTCAGCGACAAGGACAAACTGCTCCTAGACCAGTACCTGATGAACGGCGGTCACATGTTGTGGCTCATAGATCCGCTCGCCACCAATTTGGACAGCATCCGCTCGAGCGGACAAACGTTGGCCATCACCCGGGAAACCGGCCTGTTCGACTGGTTCTTCCACCATGGCATCCGGCTCAACCGCAACATGGTCCTCGACGCACAATGCGCGCCCATCATGATGAATGCGGGCCCGATGGGGGACCACCGGAACATGCAGCTGTTCAACTGGTACTTCGCGCCAGTGGTGCTGTCCACGCCGGATGCGCACCCCATTTGCGCCAACCTCGACCCGCTGCATTTTGATTTCGTCAGCACGCTCGACCCGGTCAATCCCCAGCCAAACCGCACCAGCACCACCCTGTTACGCAGCTCACCGCGTTCGGTGGTGTACAACGCGCCTGTCCGCGTGGCCAGCGCAGTGGTCAACTTGCCCCCGGAGCACTTTGATACGGACCGCGCCGATGGGCACCCGCTTGCCGTCTTGACTGAAGGCCACTTCGACAGCTTCTATGCCCTGCGGCTCAATGCCGACCTCCGTGACGACCCTGATTTCGCCTTCAAGGAATCCACCGATGGCGGCCGCATGATCGTCGTCGCGGATGCGGACTTCATCCGCAACAACACGCGACCTGTGGAAGGCGGCATCGCCCCGCTGCCCTTGGGATACGACCGCCTGAGCCAAAGGGTCATCTACGACAACAAGGAATGGTTGCTCAATGCGGTCAGCTACCTGCTCGACGACGCGGCTCAGATCAGCCTGCGGTCACGGACCATTGCCTACCGACCGTTGGACGAGAAACGCATCCTCGGTGTGGAGACTCCATGGACGCTGGCCGCCATGGGAACCCCCATTGCCTTGGTCCTCATTTTAGGATTGGTCCTGCCCCTGCTGAGGAAGCGCCGATGGACGCGAACCCACTGACCCCATGAAATCGAGCCGAATCACCTTGTTTGTTGCGATGGCCCTGGTGGGCGTGGCGGTGTATCTGGGCACCCGGCCTGAAGCTGGTGCACTGGAAGCGGACCGCACGACGCATTTCGCCATTGCGGACACGTCCCAAGTGACCAAGATCCGCATCGCGGACGCCCAAGGCCATGTGGCCATTCTAGAGCGGTCCAAGCACCCCATGGGGCTGTGGTCCCTCAATGGCCGCCATCTGGCAAGAAAAGACGCCACGGACCTGTTGCTCAAGACCTTCAAGCGCATCTCGGTCCGCCAGCCGGTACAAACCAAAGCCAAAGAAGGCGTGCTCAAAATGATGGCAGCTTCTGGCAAACGTGTGGACATCCATCTCGATGGAGCAGATTCCCCTGTGAAGACCTGGTTCATCGGAACTCCGACCCAGAGCCACACCGGCACCCACATGCTGTTGGAGCTGCCAGGAGAGGGGCGGTCCTCCGACCCGTACATCACACACATGGAAGGATTTACGGGCTTCCTCTCCACGCGCTTTTTCACCTCCGAAAACGAATGGCGCTATACAGGAGTGTATGAGAGCCGACCGGAATCCATCCAGTCCATTGTCGGCCGTCCACTCGATGACACTGGACGGATGGCCATCCTAGAATGGGATGAAGGAGGAAAAGGCTTGAAAGCCTCCACCGACTTGATCCCCCTCGATTTGCCTGCCGCCACACTTCAAGACCAGTGGCTACGGATGTGTGACGTGCACATCGAGACTTGGGACAGCCATTTGACCGTGGCCCAGCAGGACAGCCTAAAGGCCAGCCCCGCGGCGTGGGAACTCGAAGTACGCTACAAGGACGGCCGAACCCAACCCATGTCGCTGCATTGGAAAGCCCCCATCATGGAGGAGTACAACCTCGATGGCACCCTGATGACGCACGACGGAAGCCGGATGTATGCCGTCGTCAATGGCGAAGTGGCCTTGGTGCAAACCTTCGTATTTAACCCCATCCTCGATTTCTGGCGCAACCTCGATTTCTGACCCCATGAACGCCTACCTCATTGACGGCATCCGAACGCCGATCGGCAATTTCGGCGGCACCTTGGCCCCGGTCCGTACCGACGACCTGGCCGCCCACGCCTTGAAGGCCCTGTTGGACCGCCATCCGGATTTCGATCCAGCACACATCGGAGACGTGCTCCTTGGATGCGCCAACCAAGCGGGGGAGGACAACCGGAATGTGGCGCGCATGGCCCTGCTGCTTGCCGGACTGCCCCAAACGGTGCCCGGCGAGACCGTCAATCGCCTCTGCGCGTCGGGCATGGCCGCCACCATTCACGCCTCTCGCGCCTTGCACATGGGCGACGCGGACGTCATGGTTTCCGGAGGGGTGGAACACATGACCCGAGGACCCTGGGTCATCAGCAAGGCCAGCAAGCCCTTTGGGCGAGATGCCCAGATGCACGACAGCAGCTTCGGCTGGCGCTTCATCAACCCCAAGCTCGACGCCCTCTATGGCACGGATGGCATGGGCACCACAGCAGAAAACCTCGTCGCCTTACATGACATCTCTAGGGAAGACCAAGACCGATTCGCCGCATGGTCCCAAGCCAAGGCNTCTNCAGCCCGGGANGCCGGACATTTCGANGAAGAGATCGCCGCTGTCTGCATTCCACGGCGCAAACANGACGANCTGGTGTTCAGCGCCGACGAGTTTATCAAGCCCAACTCGACGNTNGACATTCTGGCCAAACTNCGCCCCGCATTCAAGAAGGAGGGAGGNTCCGTCACAGCCGGCAACAGCAGTGGTCTCAACGATGGGGCATGCGCACTGTTGTTGGCCAACGAGGCCGGTATGCATCGCCATGGTTTCGCCGCCCTCGCCCAAGTCCTGTCCAGCGCCGTTGTCGGCGTGGAACCCCGCATCATGGGCATCGGCCCCGTAGAGGCCTCCAAGCAGGCCTTGTCCAAAGCCGGCCTCACGCTCGACGACATGGACCACATCGAACTCAACGAGGCCTTCGCTGCGCAAAGCATCGCCTGCACGCGCTCATTGGGATTGGCCGATAACGACCCCCGCNTCAACCCCCAAGGCGGTGCCATCGCATTGGGCCACCCCCTGGGAATGACCGGCGCGCGCATCCTGCTGACCGCTGCGCGCCAGATGGCCCGAAACGGAGGCCGCCACGCCCTCGTCACCCTGTGCATCGGGGTCGGCCAAGGCTACGCCACTGTTCTCCGCAACCCCAACGCCGCGTGATCCAATCCTTCAAAGGCATGGTGCCCGTGGTCGATCCGAGCGCCTACGTACACCCTCAAGCAACCGTCATTGGCCATGTGACCATTGGAAAGGATTGTTACATCGGACCCGGCGCTGTCCTTCGCGGCGATTGGGGGCGCATTGTCCTTGAAGCAGGATGTAACGTCCAGGAAAACTGCGTCATCCACATGTTCCCCGGCACCACCGTCCACCTGAGCGAAGGTGCCCATGTAGGACACGGCGCCATCGTCCATGGGGCCACCTTGGGCCGCCAATGCATGATTGGCATGAACGCGGTCATCATGGACGACGTGACGGTGGGTGAAGGCTGCATTGTCGGCGCATTGGCCTTTTTAAAGGCCCAAAGNCAGTGGGAAGAACGCACCATCATCGTCGGCAACCCCGCAAAGGTCATCGGCGAGGTCAGTGACGCCATGCTGGCCCACAAGGTGGAAGGCACAGGATTGTACCAGAAGTTGCCGGGCGATTGCCACCTCAATCTTCAGGAATGTGAACCGCTATCGAGCGAACCGGAGAATCGCCCTGAGGCCTTTCCCGACTTCGAAACATGGCAACGCCGCCGCGCGGACTGACATGGCAAAAGGCCCCTTCCACTTCAAGGCCTTTTCCGTAGAACAAGACGGAGCCGCCATGAAAGTGGGGATGGACGGCATCGTCCTTGGGTCCACGACTTGTGTGGACGGCGCCCAACTGGTGATGGATGTAGGGGCCGGCAATGGCTATGTCGGCATCATGCTCCTTCAAAGAATGGCCAAAGGAGGCCATCTGATCGGGGTGGAATTGGAGCCCGAGGCCGCCCGACAATGCGCCATGAACTATGCCACCCAGCCGTTTGAAGGCCACAGCGCAGACGCGTGGCCAGGCGCAATCCAAGATTATGCTGAATCCCACCCGGAGCACCTGGGACAGGTGGACCTGATGGTATCCAACCCACCGTTTTTCCGGGACAAGCCGAAAAGCCCCATTGCGGCGCGAAACCTCGCCCGACATGACGACACCCTACAAATGGTAGATCTGGTCAAAGCCGCGGGTCTACTGCTCAAGCCCGGCGGACGGTTGTGCACCATTTGGCCTTATGACCGATTGGAGGAGTGGCAATCCTGGTCAGAAGGGGGAGGGTTCAGCATCAGTCGCACCCTCCACATCACCACAATGGCCCACTTGCCGTGCAAGCGATTCGTGGCGGAGTGGACCAGACGGCCGTGCGCAAATGCTGAAGAAAAAACGGAATGGCTGACCCTCGAAGGAAAAGCCACATTGGACTTCACAGAAAACTATCTCCGGTACATTCAACCCTATCTGAGGGGAACCTGANGGGAGGAGAGGGGTCAGCCGCCAAGAACCCGCTTGAGGTCTTTCAACTGCTTTTCCCAAAGCAATGTCGCTTCTTCCACTTCGTCTTCTTCAGCAAAATCGGTGACCAGCAAGGCTGTATCGCCTGTGAGCGGGTCAATCTTGATGCGCATTTCAAAGAAGGTTTTNGCGCCTTCCTCCTCATGCTCCATCCAACGGAATTTCACGAATTCTTCCCGCTTTTGGGTCACGAGGCGGGCGCTTTCCTCAGATCCGTCCCAGAAAAAGGTGAAGACGTCCTTCTTGATGTTGACGTCATCGGCAAACCATTCAGACAGTCCACTCGGATTGTTCAAACGGGTGAAAATCGACCCCTTGCTNGCCTGGATGGGCACCTCTACTTGAAACTCAACTCGATCCATGATCACTCGGATTGCGGGAAATATACGCCAGCCCTGCCCTACAAGGCCTGTTTCACCTACAACATTCCCTAAACACAAACAANCCAAGTTTGGTTTCCATAAATTTGCCGCCCGTTTGAATACGGACCTTCGGCGAGGTAGCTCAGCTGGTTAGAGCGCAGGATTCATAATCCTGAGGTCGAGAGTTCAAGTCTCTCTCTCGCTACACCCGAAAAAGACCCGGCTCCGTGCCGGGTTTTTTTGTGCCCTGAAATCCAAGCTTCACATCATAAAGGCCGCTTGCATTTCAACGAGGTAGCGTGCCAAGCCTCTGCCGCACATCCCCCTGAAAACGGTCTCAATTTCGACGACGTATTGACGCTCAAACACAAAATATCGTAGCTGAATTGCGATATTACTGCTTTTAATGGCTGATTTAGTCGTATAATGTGAGGAATCGGTTGTACCTTTCTGAATCGGTCCTCCGTGATCGACCTAGACCAATTGTCACATGAATGCCCTGCCACGCATCCTCCGGTTCTGTCTGACTGCCAGCGCGGTCACCTCCTTGCTGCATGCCGACACCCAGGCTCAAACCCTGTGCTTGGGGGACATTGACCCGAATCAGTACTCCATCGTCATCGACACGGTGGCCGCAGACATCGGGGTGGTGACCGGACCATTGGGCACGACCGACCTGACGGGGTTCAGCTGTTACCGCCTGTCGGTCCAGTGCCCAAACTCCACTGATCTGCTCCAATCCGTGGCCGGGGACAACATCATCCCAACGAGCATCACCACGAGCACATCTTTCTATCAGCACCCACTGGGAGGGGCGTTGGTAACCACGTACAACCCACTGCTGTTCGCAGCCTACCCGGACCTCGAGTACGACAGCTTTTTGACCATCGGCCTCACCCAGCCAGCTGTGGCATCTGCGGGGGAGGTGGCTCCGATTTTGACAGAGGACGGCACAGCACTTCCGATTTCAGGAGCGTTTGAATCCGGCCAAAGTCTCATCATCGACACCTTCAATGGCAGCTCATGGTTTGTCGCGGATGCGGAAGCCGCCACCAATTGTATGGCTGGACCTAACCAGCAGATCCTGTTTGCGCAGGTCACCACGGACGGCAACCTCGGAGGCCTCGTTCAGTTTCAGATGTTCCAAGGCACTGTGGACGCTTCCACATGTGTACGGCCATACCTGGCCGTGAACCCGGGCAACCTGCCAGGTTGTACGGACCCGTCAGCCTGCAATTACGATCCTGTCGCTACGGTGAACGACGGGTCGTGTGATTTCTGCTCCTGTCTGGAGCCCATCATCGAGAGCTCCGTCAGTTTCCCCAACGACACCATGCCGGGCTACAGCGTCGAAATGGACGTGGTGGCCAACCACGACACCACCGGCATTGCTGGGCTGGCGGGCATGAAGACCTACCGCCTGTATGTGCGGATGGCCGAACCGGGCGACAAGGTCACCGCCGCCTTCGGCAACGAGCTGATTCCACTGGAACTCACCTCGAGCACGTTCTTCTTCAACTCCACCATCGGTGGCGCAACCCCCAACAACATCTTCCCGACCCTGTTTGACACCCCGGGCTTCGAAGACACCCAATACGACAGCTGGGTGACTATCGGCATCGACCGGGCTCCGACCTTCCTCGGATACGAATACGGCAACATCACCACGGTTGGTGACTGGATCAACGCCTTTGAACCCGGTGGCGGCATGCCGGGCGGGAATGTCCTGGTCGAAGACATCGTCGGAGGATCTTGGTTTGCCTTACCCAACCTCGCCAACACCGAGCCAGATGAAGACCAACGAGTCCTGCTCGGCCAGTTCACCACCGACGGCATTCTCACCGGGTCCTTGGGGGTTCAATTTCTACTTCCAGGATTTGATGCATTGTTGATGTCATTCGACTTCAGTACCGCCCTCCTGCCAGATGACACCAGCAACGGAGCCATTTGCGGGTGTACCAACGCTGAATCGTTGAATTACAACCCGGAGGCGACCGTCGACAACGGCACCTGTCTGGAACCGGGTTGCACCTATCCCGAGGCCTGCAACTACGATGCCGGGGCCGATTTCGATGACGGCAGTTGTTCCTATCCCGAATTCGGGTTGGACTGCGACGGCCAATGCGTCGTAGACACCGACGGAGATGGCATTTGTGAAGTGGACGACATGTGCATCGGCACAGAAGACGAATGCGGCGTGTGCAATGGCCCTGGCGCCATCTACGAATGCGGATGCTTCGCATGGCCGGAAGGCGCGTGCGACTGTGAGGGGAACATGCTCGACGCGGTCGGGGTGTGTGGCGGAGGGTGCACCGCTGACCTCGATGGAGATGGCGTGTGCGATGTGGATGAGATCCCGGGCTGCACCACCCCTGAGGCGTGCAACTACAACCCGGAAGCCACCGACGACGACGGCACTTGCGACCTCACCTCCTGCCTCGGCTGCACCGATCCGATCGCGTGCAACTATGTCCCCGAGGCCACGGTATCCGACAGCTCCTGCGCCGTCCCGGGCCCCTGCGACATCTGCGAAAACGGCATGCCCATGACTGTGGCCGACCAGGACGGCGACGGGGTGTGCGACGGGGACGAGGTGCCCGGATGCACACTCCAAGAGGCCACCAACTTTGACCCCTCGGCCACCGACGACGATGGAAGTTGCATGGTCCTGGGGTGTACGGATGAGGCCGCCCAGAACTTCAATCCCGCGGTCACGGAAGAGAACGGCACATGCGAATACCCCTGCACGGGAATCGCCGGATGCACCTATCCCGACGCCACGAACTTCGACCCTCTCGCCGCATGCGAAGACGGATCCTGCACCTTGGACTGCCCCTCTGCTTCCGGGTCTTGTGTGCTGGATTACGACGGAAATGGGCTCATCGGGGCCAATGACCTCGTCTACTTCCTCAGCTGGTATGAGCTGCCTTGTGAGCCCTGAGTCCTTGACCCTTGAGCGATTTGGCCTGTGCCTCCTCGGCGTCCTGCTTCTCATCGGTACTGACGTCCAAGCCCAACTTGTAACCGACAATACGGTCACACCCGAACAAGCCCTGGTCGATTTCCTGCTCGGTGATGGGGTGGAAGTGAGCAACATCACGTTTAGCGGAGATCTGAACCAAATTGGCAGTTTCGACGCTTCCGCCACCAACATCGACATCCCCAATGGCATCATGCTCGCCACAGGCAACATCGATGTGGCCATCGGCCCCAACAATGTTGGCGGTGCCGGATTGGACGGCGGCAACTTCGGCGCCGGCGACGCCGACCTGACAGCGCTGAGCACGTTCAACACCAACGATGCCGCCATCCTCGAATTCGACTTCGTGCCCACCGGTGACTCCCTCGCATTCAACTACATCTTTGGCTCCGAGGAATACAACGAGTATGTCTGTGGAGCGGTCAACGACGCGTTTGGCTTCTTCCTGTCCGGCCCGGGCATCACCGGTCCCTACAGCGACAATGCCGTCAACCTCGCG
>NYTZ01000056.1 GCA_002683735.1 Flavobacteriales bacterium | reverse complement strand
GCACTTGACCTTTGATGACGGCCCCCATCCGCAGTGGACCCCGTTTGTTCTAGACCTGCTCGAGCAGCACGGCCAGAAGGCCACCTTCTTTTGCGTCGGGGACAACATTCGCCGGCATTCGGACCTCTTTGATCGCATCCGCGGGGAGGGGCACGCCTGGGGCAACCACACCATGCACCACGATTCAGGCTGGACCACCGGGACCTTCGCGTATTTGCGCAGCCATCTGGCGTGCGACGCCTTGACCAAATCAGGCCTGTTCCGACCGCCCTATGGCCGGCTCACGAAGGCACAGGCCCGGGCCATCGGATGCCGCGACCGCATCGTGATGTGGGATGTGCTCACTGGGGATTTCGACCGCCGCCGCACAGCAGAGGGGTGTTTGGAGGCCACCGTCCAAGCCCTCCGTCCCGGCTCCATCGTGGTCATGCACGACAGTGAAAAGGCGGGGTCGCGTCTCGAGGGGTTGCTGCCCCGGTTGCTGGACCATCTGGATGCAATCGGATGGAAGAGCGAAGCCATTCCCATGCCGGTGTTCTCGAACCGCATCGGGGAGCCCGCCCTGGTGATGGCCCCGGAGGATTCCCACACAGTCTGAAGTCCTTTGTCTTAGGTGACAGGGATGAAAGCCTGCGCAACTTCAAGGTTCCATGACCGACACCGCTGCACCCCTGCGCATCCTTTACGTCGACGACGATGAAATGGCGCTGACGCTGACCCAGCTTCAATTGCTCAAGGAGGGCATCTACACGGAAACGACCACAGATGCGCTGGAGGCGGTCAGCATCCTGTCCACGCAGCCCATCGACCTCATTCTGCTNGATTCCGTCATGCCCACCATCGATGGGGTGGAATTCCTGCATCTGATGCGATCGCTGAATCTGCCACATCCGGTGGTGTTCTTCTCCGGATATGGCGTGGAAGANCTTCGGAAGGCGTCGTCGGCTTTCCGGGTCATGGGCTTCCTGAACAAACAGCACGACCGGTTCACCCTGCCAGCGCAGCTGCGGGAATTGCATCAGAAGGCCACAGCCCTCGATGGTGATGTGGCTCCCGCAAATCTGAGCCTCAGCCCTCCGAATTCGCTTGGCGCGCCTCGCGCAACATCTTGAGCTTCTTCCGGATTTCGTCCATTTCCCGTTTATCGGACTCGATTTTCTTTTGGAGGTCGGCCATGATGGAGGCGGCTCCCTTTCCGGTGAAGATGCCCATGTTGTTTTCGTATTGGGCCACCCGCTTGCGCAACCGGTCCATCTTTTCGCGCATCATGCGCTCCTCCTTGCGGGCCATGTGCTCGGCCCCTTCGCCTCTGACCATGCTCTCCACACGGCTCTTGTAGGCTTCGACGGAACGTTCACTCCGTTTGGCTCCTAAGGCGTCGTACTTGGCGTCCATGGCCGNCCGGTAGCGGTCGACAATCTGCTCGAAGACCCGGCGTGGTACGTGGCCACTCTCTGCCCACCGGGTGGAATAGGCCTTGAGGGCTTGGAGGTCTTCCCCATGGTTGCCGGTGAGTTCGTGGGCTTCGATCTCGGAGATGAGGGCTTCTTTCTTTTTGAGGTTGGCCTTGTGCTCCTTGTCCCGGTCGGCGTAGATGGCCTTGCGTGCCGTGAAGAATTGGTCACAGGCACCGCGGAACTTCCGCCAGAGTTTGTTTTCATCGCGGGGTCCGGCCGACCCCAATTCTTTCCACTCCTTCTGGAGGGCGATGAGCTTGTCAGAGGTGACTTTCCAATCTTGGCTTTCAGCCAAGGCCGCTGCTTCTTCGGCAATGGCCTGCTTGCGCTCCTTGATCTTGCCTTGTGCAGCGCGGACATCAGCAAAGGCAGCGTCTCGCTTTTGGAAGAACAGGTCGCAGAGGCCGCGGAACTGCTCCCACACCTCCTGGTCGTCCTTCCTGCCGGCAAAGCCAACCATCTTCCACCGCTTTTGCACGTCCTTGACCTTCTCGGCCTGGGCGGGCCAAGCGGCTGCCTCCTTCACCTCTTCCTCGAGCAGTGAGCGGACTTCCTCGACCAAGGCTTGCTTGGCCTCCAGGTTTTTCTGGAACCCTTCCCGAATGCCGTCGTAGTGTGCCTTCACGGCATCCAGTGCGGCGCGGGTGTGTCCGAAGAAAGTGTCGGCAAGCTCCTGGTAGGTCTCGCGTGGGCTGGGGCCCACGTCGAACCAGGCCTTCATGTAGCTGCGGGCGAGCATCTCCTTTTCCTTTAGGTCCGGGACGGCCTCGAGTTGCGCGGCTTGGGCGATGAGCTCCTCCTTCTTTTTGAGGTTGACGTTGAGATCGTGCTCCTGGAGTTGCTTGTAGATGTTGACGTTGTAGAAGAATTCGTCTCGGAGGCGGTGCCAGGTGTCGTGCACTTCGCGGTACTGGTCACCGGGCACGTTGCCAACGGCATTCCACTCNTCGGTCAACGCGTTGAAGGCGTCGAACATCTTGCCGATGTGCTCTTCATTGGCGACGAGTGCCTGGAGCTTCTCGAGGATGGCTTGTTTTTGGTCGAGGTTGGCGCGCTGCTCGGCGGCCACCTTCTCACGCCATGCCTTTTCCCGATCCCGAAACGCTTTGTACATCGCGTCGTTGCGCTCGTCTTCGGCATCTGGCGTGTAAGCAAATCGGATGGGGTCTTCGCCAGGTTCTGGCGCGGGGTGCTCTTCCTTGTCGAAAGCGTCTCGCTGAGCGGTAACATCCTTTTCACGGGCGTCTCGATAGACTTCGAATGCGGTGCGCACTTCGACGCGGACGGATTCGATTTCCGGGTTTTCCAGCAGCGCAGCGATGCGTTGGTTGATCTCGGCTTTCATGGCAGGGGCAGTTTTTGGAGCACCGGGCGTTCCCGATGGTTTGCGGATGGCAATGGGATGCGCGACAGCCGCTGTAGCTTCGTCGCGGTGGGCAGTGATTTAGACGTCTCCTCGAAGATACGAAACTGGTGCGCGCGGGCCGAGCGCTCTCCAGAGCAAGTGCGCAAGAAGCTCCACGACTGGGGCGCAGGCGACCAATCGGACCGTTGGATCGCTGCGCTTCAGGAGGAAGACTATGTCAACCCGAAGCGCTTTGCCAAAGCTTTTGTCCACGACCACCTTGAGTTCCGGAATTGGGGTCCGGCCAAGATTATGTCTGCGCTGACCCAAGTGCACCGGATCTCCGGAGATCAAGTCCGCCAGGCGTTGGCGGAACAGGGGAAAGAGGCCGTAGACGCGGCAGCATTGCGTGCTGCTCAAAGTTGGAGGCGGCTTCGCCCGGATGCTCCCCGCCATAAGGCCATTGCTGCTTTGTCGCGCAAGGGCTTTTCTATGGATTGCGCGCTTCGGGCCGCAGAGGCAACCGAGGCCGACTAACTTTGGTGCCCATGCTGAATGCCGATCAGATCCAAACCGCCCGAGACCGCATCGAGGCCCTGCGCGGATACCTCGCCATCGAGCAGAAGCGCATCGACATCCAGGAGGACGAGAAGCTGACGCAAGACCCGGAATTCTGGAACGACGCCAAGGAGGCCGAAAAGGTCATGCGCCGGATGCGCGGCAAAAAGGCATGGGTGGACGAATTCGAGAAGGCCGAGACGGGCGTGGAGGACCTTCAGGTGCTGTTCGACTTCTTCAAGGAAGGGGAAAGCACCGAAGAGGAGGTCGAAGCCCAACACGCCGATTTGATCGAGATTATCGAAGCGCTGGAATTCAAACAGATGCTGTCCGACGAGGCCGATGGTCTCAATGCTGTGGTGCAGATCACTGCGGGTGCGGGCGGTACGGAGTCCTGCGACTGGGCCGGCATGCTGCTCCGCATGTACACCATGTATGCGGACAAGGCGGGCTTTAAGGTCAAGGAAATTGACCGTCAGGACGGGGACGTGGCCGGCATCAAGCAGATCACCATGGAGGTGGATGGCGACTATGCCTTTGGCATGCTCAAAGGCGAAAACGGGGTGCACCGACTGGTTCGGATTAGCCCCTACGATTCGCAAGCCCGCCGCCACACCTCCTTCGTCTCGGTCTACGTCTACCCGCTCGTGGACGACAGCATAGAAATCGAGGTGAATCCGGCCGACATCACTTGGGACACGTTCCGCTCCGGGGGTGCAGGTGGCCAGAACGTAAACAAGGTGGAAACCGGAGTGCGCCTGCGCCACAAGCCCACCGGCATCATCATCGACAACACCGAGACCCGCTCGCAGCTCGGCAACAAGGAAAAGGCCATTCAGCTCTTGAAATCCCAGCTCTATGAGATGGAGATGGCCAAGCGCAACGAGGCCCGTGCTGAAATCGAGGCAGGCAAAAAGAAAATCGAGTGGGGCTCCCAAATCCGCTCNTACGTGCTCCAGCCGTACAAAATGGTCAAGGACCTGCGTTCGAGCTACGAGACATCCAACAGCGATGCCGTCCTCAACGGCGATATCGAGGCCATGCTCAAGGCCAACCTCATGCATGCCGCCGCCACCCGCGCCGCAGAACAAGCTTGATTTCGAATCCACATTCCATGAAGACCCGGATTGAAAAGGATACGCTCGGCGAAGTCGCCGTACCTGCCGACCAGTATTGGGGCGCCCAAACGGAGCGCAGCCGCCACAACTTTCCAATCGGCCCGGTGGGCAGCATGCCCATCGAGGTGGTCCACGCCTTCGGCCACCTCAAGATGGCCGCCGCCAAGGCCAATTGTGCCGCAGGGGTACTGACCGAAGCCAAGCGGGACCTGATTGTCCGCGTTTGCGAGGAAATCATCGCCGGGGACCTCGACCTCTGCTTCCCCCTCGTGGTGTGGCAGACTGGTTCCGGGACTCAATCTAACATGAACGTCAACGAAGTCATCGCCAACCGGGCCCATGTGCTCGCCGGTGGTGTGCTCGGTGAAGGCGAACGTCCGGTTCACCCCAACGACGACGCCAACAAGTCGCAGAGTTCCAACGACACCTTCCCAACGGCCATGCACATCGCGGCGTATGACCGCATTGTGCGGACCACCATCCCGGGGGTCGAACGCCTCCGGGACGCCCTCGCCGCCAAGGCCGAGGACATGTCGGAAGTGGTCAAGATTGGCCGGACCCACCTGATGGATGCCACCCCATTGACCTTGGGCCAGGAATTCGGCGGGTATGTCGCTCAATTGAACCACGGCTTACGCGCATTGCGCGCCACGCTGGGCCATCTTGCCGAGTTGGCTTTGGGCGGCACGGCCGTCGGTACGGGCCTCAACACCCCGGAAGGGTATGCAGAAGCCGTGGCCGCCAACATGGCCGAGTCCACCGGTCACCCTTTCATCACCGCTCCCAACAAATTCGAAGCCTTGGCCGCCCACGATGCGGTGGTCGAAGCCCACGGAGCCTTGAAGCAGCTCGCTGTCAGTTGCAACAAGATTGCCCACGACATCCGAATGATGGGCAGCGGACCGCGCAGTGGCATCGGCGAGCTCAGCTTGCCCGCCAACGAGCCGGGGTCCAGCATCATGCCCGGCAAGGTCAACCCCACGCAGGCCGAGGCGTTGACCATGGTCTGCGCCCAGGTGATGGGCAACGACGTCGCCGTGACCGTTGGGGGGACGCAGGGCCATTTCGAGCTCAACGTCTTCAAGCCGATGATGGCGCGCAACATCCTGGAGTCCGCTCGCCTGCTCGGCGAGGCGTGCGCCTCATTCGCGGAGCGCTGTGTGGAAGGCATCCAGCCGAACCGGGCCCGCATCGACCAGCTCGTGGGAGACAGCCTGATGCTCGTGACCGCATTGAACCCTCACATTGGTTACTACAAAGCCGCGGAGATTGCTCAGAAGGCACATGCGGAAGGCACCACACTGAAGAGCGCAGCTCTGGCCCTGGGTTACCTGACCGAAGCCGAGTACGACCAATGGGTGGTACCGGGCAACATGACCGGGAAGCGATGACCGGCCTAGGTCGGCGTCCGATTGTGGTCTTGGGCATGGTCGCTTTGGCCTTACTGGCCTTGGAGTGCACTCCGAACCGCCACGTGCACCGTCCGAAGCGGAAGCGCAAGCCCAAGTGCAAGACGTGCCCCTCGTTCTCGATGGAGGCACCGGCAAACCGCGGGGTATCTTCGCGGCAAATTCCGCTCAACTTCACTGCGCCATGGCCCAACACGACCACACCTACGCCGTCATCATGGCCGGCGGCGTCGGGTCCCGCTTCTGGCCGATGAGCCGTTCGGCACGGCCGAAGCAATTTCTCGACATTCTCGACCGGGGGCGGTCGCTCATCCAGATGACGGCGGACCGACTGTCTCCCCGGATTCCCCTGGACCGCACGTACATCGTCACCAACGCCCGTTACAAGGCGGACATCCTTGAGCAGCTTCCGGGCATTCCGGAGGACCAAATCCTGTGTGAGCCCTTCATGCGCAATACAGCGCCATGCCTCGCTTATGCGGCCCACCGCATTGCCGCCCAGGATGCGTCGGCGACCATGGTGGTCGCTCCGGCAGACCACCTAATCGAAGACGAGGCCGGGTTCCTCGACGTGCTCGAGGTGGCCGTCCAGCGCGCGTCGGAGTCCAACCAGCTGCTGACGTTGGGCATTACCCCGACCCGGCCCGATACCGGCTATGGGTACATCCAGTTCGAAGATTTGCCGGGCGCAGAGGACGAGCGGATGCGGCAGGTCAAAACCTTTACCGAAAAGCCTCACCTGGAATTGGCAGAGCAATTCATTGCTTCTGGCGACTTCTGTTGGAATGCGGGCATTTTCGTGTGGTCTGTTCAGACCATCTTGGACCGCTTCGAAGCGCAACTCCCCGATTTGCACACGTTGTTCGAGGAACGCAAGGCGGACTTTGGCACAGACCGTGAGGCAGACGCGATCCTCGCCATTTACGGTGCCGCCGAGAACATCAGCATTGACTACGGCATCATGGAAACTGCTCCGAATGTGGGGGTGGTCCTCGGCGAATACGGCTGGAGCGACCTCGGAACATGGGGCTCCTTGTATGAGAAGCTGGACAAGGACGGAGAAGGCCATGCCATCACCGGGGCCACGCTGATGCAGGAAGGGTCCAAGGGATTGATGGTGGCCGCGGAAGGCAAAAAGCTCGTGGTGGCCAAAGGTTTGGAGGATTTCATTGTGGTGGACACACCGGATGCCTTGCTGATTTGTCCGCGCCATGAAGAGCAGTGGGTCAAGCAGATGGTGGCCCGGCTCAAGACCGAGAAGGGAGAGCCCTTGGTTTGATCGGACTTCTTCCAATGCAGCGCACCGCGCGGGCAGGAGATGCGGCGGTGAACATGTCGCTGCTGTATGTGAGCGCGAACGGCATCTGACTTGCGGTTTTCCGGCTCGATCGGGGGGTCTTTGCCGCCGACTGATGATGTGCAAGTGGGCCTGGGAACGGCTGGAAAAGCGGACGGACGCCCGCCGGGAAGGCGACCCTCATCATCGACCGGGCAGGTCCGTACCTTCGTTCGCACCGCATGGGCATCCTCTTCCACATCGGCCGCTACTTCAGTTTTCTCGGTGAGGCTTTGCGCCGTCCGCAGAAAGGGAGGGTGTTCGCCCAAGCCACATTGGTGGAACTCGAGGCCATCGGTGTGCAGAGCGTGGGCATCGTGGCCCTGCTGAGCCTGTTCATGGGGGCGGTCATCGCCATCCAGACTGCCCACCAGGTTAGCGGTTGGATTCCCGCGTACACCATTGGCTTCACGGTTCGGCAGACGATGATCCTAGAATTTGCGCCGACCATCATTCCCGTCATCCTGTCGGGCAAGGTGGGCTCCAACATCGCTTCTCAAATCGGCACGATGCAGGTCACCGAGCAGATCGATGCGCTCGAGGTGATGGGGGTCCGGAGCATATCGCACCTTGTTCTGCCCAAGTTGCTCGCCGGGCTGCTCATTTTCCCCTTTCTCGTCATCATCTCGATGGTGTTGGGCATCGGTGCAGGGGCCTTCATCTGCGACTTCGCTGCGCTCAGCACTTTCGCCGATTTCAAGTATGGCATCCAGGTCGACTTCCGCGCCTTCGATGTGGCCTACGCCCTCATCAAGACCTGCATTTTCGCCTTAATCATCACCAGCGTTAGCGCTTACCAGGGCTACCACACCTCCGGTGGTGCACGCGAGGTTGGCCGTTCCAGCACTAAGGCGGTGGTCTACAGCGTCGTGATTGTCATGGTCGCCAACCTCGTCATCACGCAATTGCTCCTCACATGATCCGGGTCCGAGGGGTATGCAAATCGTTTGGCGAGAAGGCCGTGCTGCATGGCGTCGATGCCGACTTTCAGCCGGGCCAGGTGAATTTCATCATCGGCCGCAGCGGCTCGGGCAAATCGGTGCTCACCAAGTGCATCGTGGGTTTGCTCGAGGTGGATGAAGGCGCCGTACACTATGGCGACACCGAATTCTCCGGATTGGACCGGAAAGGGCGCGAGTCGGTGCGCCGGGAGATCGGCATGCTCTTTCAGGGCGGGGCCTTGTTCGACAGCATGACGGTGCTTGATAACGTGGAATTCCCGCTGAGGATGTTCTCCGAAATGTCGGCCGAGGAACGAAGAGCGCGCGCCATGGAATGTTTGCAGCGCGTGGAGTTGGGTGGCGCGGAGAACCGGTTTCCGGCGGAGGTTTCCGGCGGCATGCAGAAGCGGGTCGCCCTTGCCCGGGCGATCGTGGGTCGTCCGCAGTACCTCTTCTGCGATGAGCCCAACTCCGGGTTGGATCCCCAGACGGCCATCGTCATTGACAACCTGATCCAGGATCTGACCAAGGAATACGGCACCACAACCGTGGTCATTTCCCACGACATGAACAGCGTGATCGAAATCGGGGACAACATCCATTTCCTGCACCAGGGCCGCGTGGCGTGGCACGGGGACCGGAAGGGCATCCTCGACAGCGGGGTGGCGTCGCTGGACGAATTCGTCTATGCCTCGGACCTCATGCGCGACATCCGCGCCCGATTGCGCGGCGGATGAGTCAGGCCGGGGAACACGTGCCGTATCGCTTGCCCCGCCTGTCTGCGGAGGAGATGCGGGCCCGATTGGATGCACTCCATGTCCACCTAGACGGGCGTCGCAGCGTGCGCCACTTCAGCCCTGATCGGGTTCCCTTGGATGTCCTCCAGCAGGCGATTCACATTGCAGGCACAGCACCAAGTGGGGCCCATAAACAGCCGTGGTCATTTTGCCTGGTGACAGATTCCACATTGCGGAAGCGCATTCGCCAAGCCGCAGAAGAAGAGGAATACAAGAGCTATCACGGTCGGATGTCGCAGCAGTGGCTCGACGATCTGGAGCCCCTCGGAACCGACCATGTCAAGCCCTTCATTGAAGAGGCCCCGGCACTGATCATCGTCTTCCGCAGGATGTACGAGCGGGATGCGGGTACGGGCGGGAAGAACCCCAACTACTATGTCCAAGAAAGCTGCGGAATCGCAGTGGGCCTGTTGCTGGCCGCCTTGCATGAGGTGGGACTGGCCGCGTTGACCCACACCCCCTCGCCGATGAACTTCCTCGCCGAGCTGCTCGATCGGCCCGAAAACGAGCGTGCTTTCCTCAACATTCCCGTGGGTTGGCCCGCGGATGACGCCACCGTGCCGAACCTTTCGCGGAAACCGTTAAACGAAATCCTCTTCCGATACCCTGAAAAGGACCAATAAAAGATGGGTTAAAATGTTGGTTTAAAGGGTGTTGTTGCGTTTCCCACCTTGGTTTGGGGGAAGTTTCCACCATTGCGTTCCCGGGGTGCGAATAGTTGGGAAAGGAGGCTTTTACTTTGCATCGCATTCGCAACAACACAAATCATGTCTGATATCCGCGAAAAAGTGACCGCCATCATCGTCGACAAGCTCGGCGTGGATGCATCTGAAGTGAACGACGCCGCTGGTTTCACCAACGACCTCGGGGCGGACTCCCTCGACACGGTCGAGCTGATCATGGAATTCGAAAAGGAATTCAACATCGCCATCCCGGACGACCAGGCCGAGAAGATCGGTACGGTCGGTCAAGCCATCGAGTACATCGAAAACGCGAAGTAAGCCCCGCATGGAGCTGAACCGTGTCGTCGTCACGGGAATGGGTTGCTTGACTCCGTTGGGCAACGACGTTCCTTCATTTTTTGACGCCTTGAAGCGGGGGGTCAGTGGAGCGGGTGCCATTACCCGCTTCGACGCGTCCAAGTTCAAGACGCAGTTCGCCTGCGAGCTGAAGGACTGGGACGTCGCCGAACATTTCGACCGCAAAGAGCAGCGCAAGCTCGATCCATACGCCCAGTATGGCATCGTGGCGGCCCGTCAGGCCGTGGCGCACTCTGGTCTTGCCGAAGCCAACCTGGACCCGGATCGGGTAGGGGTCATCTTTGGCAGTGGAATCGGGGGCATCCTGACCTTTCAGAAGGAGATCCAGAACTTCGTCGAAGGCGACGGGACGCCGCGCTTCAATCCGTTCTTCATTCCCAAAATGATCGGCGACATCGCTGCCGGTCACATCAGCATGGAGTTCGGTTTCCGAGGACCCAACTACGCCTGTGTTTCGGCATGCGCCAGCGCCACCAATGCCATTATCGACGCCTTCAACGCCATCCGTTACGGCAAGGCCGACGCCATGGTGACCGGGGGTGCAGAAGCCGCTGTCGTGGAGGCGGGCATAGGAGGGTTCAGCGCCATGAAGGCGTTGTCCACCCGAAATGAGGAGCCCGAAGTGGCTTCCCGTCCGTTTGATGTCCATCGCGACGGTTTTGTGCTTGGCGAAGGCTCTGGCGCTTTGGTGCTGGAGTCATTGGAGCATGCCCAGGCCCGCGGGGCCCACATCATTTGCGAGGTGATGGGCGGCGGCGCATCGGCCGATGCGCACCACCTCACGGCCCCTCACCCGGAAGGTTTGGGCGCCCGCAATGTGATGCGTGCGGCGTTGGACGATGCAGGCATGTCCCCGGATGAGCTTGATTACGTCAATGTGCACGGCACGTCGACTCCGCTGGGCGACATCGCTGAGGTCAAAGCCATCGAGGACGTCTTCGGAGACCACGCAAAGGCACTGAGCATCTCCAGCACGAAGTCCATGACTGGCCACCTTCTCGGTGCCGCGGGTGCGATTGAGACGCTGGCGTGCATCATGGCGGTGACGGAAGACGTTATTCCGCCGACCATCAACTCCACCGACCCGGATCCGGCCCTGAACCAGGACTTTGACTTCACCTTCAACGTGAAGAAGGAGCGTCCTGTGCGTGCCGCCCTGTCCAACACCTTCGGCTTCGGAGGCCACAACGCTTCGGTGATCGTCCGGAAGTTCTGATGCCGCTGCTCAGCGGAAGGAACTCCCGGGAATCCCAGATCAAACGGTTCATCCGTCGCCACTTCGGTGCGAGGGTGAGCCGTTTGGCATGTTATGAGGAAGCACTGCGCCACTCGAGCTCAGTAGCGTGCCAGCGCGATGGCTTGCCGAGCAATGAGCGCCTCGAATTTCTGGGCGATGCCGTCCTCGACATGATTGTGGTGGACATGCTTTACCGCAAATTCCCCAGTGGAGACGAGGGCGAAATGACCCGCATGAAGTCCCGGTTGGTCAGCCGGGAGGCCCTCAATCTGCTGGGCGAAGAAATCGGGGTCGAACACCTGTTGGATGCCCAGACGGGGAAGGGCGGTGTTCACGCCTCTTTGCGCGGAAATGCCATGGAAGCCCTCGTGGGGGCCGTGTACTTGGACAGGGGGTTCATAAAGACCCAGAAAGGCGTCCTCAAGTTGCTCAAGCGCTTCGACATGGAGCACCGGCTCCAGGCGCGGGTCGACTTCAAGAGCAAGCTTCACGAATGGGGTCAAAAGCGCAAGAAACGTGTGGAATTCAAGGTGACCCGGGAGTTCAAGCGCGACGGCGAGCAGCGTTATCAGATGCAAGTCAAGGTGGGAGGCAAGGTTATGGGTTCTGCCGACGGCCCCTCCAAAAAGTCGGCCGAACAGGCCGCAGCGCGCGTGGCTTGCCGCCATATCTTCGGTGACGACTGAGCTCCACTTAAGGACCGGTCCGCAACGGATGGCCATTACCCTTCGACTCGACATCGAGGACGAGGACCCCCCTTACGATTTCCTTGGGGTCAGCTGCACCGACGCCGGACACCGGTTTTGCTGGAACCTCAATCGCACTTTGGACACGTGCCTTGCCTTCCATGAGGAAATCGAGGTCGTGCACAAAAAGCGACCGCCGACCCGGCATTGCGTCTGGCGGCACACGGATGAGCTTGGGGGATGGACCTTCGATGTCATCTGGAACCGTTCGCCAGATGGGGCAATGATCCCCAACCTGGTCCACTTTGATTTTCTGCTGCGCATCGAATCGATGATTGGAGAAAAGGCGGAAAACCTGACGGACGAATTGCGCAAGATGCGCCGTGTAGCGGCCTGCTTCCCGGTTGAGGTGGCGACCATCCGCGGCCATGAGGCGCTGTATTACGAATGAACACCGCACTGAACGAGAACACCATGTCTCAGAAATTCACCAAGATCGTCGCGACCGTAGGCCCGGCGAGCACATCTCCGGAGATCCTCGAAGGCCTCATTCGGGAAGGAGTCAACGTGATCCGACTCAACTTTTCCCATGGCGATTACGAGACACACGCCACCACGGTGGAGCGGGTCAAGGCCGTGGACGCCAAGCTCGGCACCCACACGGCACTCCTCGCTGACATGCAAGGCCCCAAGCTGCGTGTGGGCATGATGGAAGACGGCTCGGAACTGGTCAACGGTGCCAAGCTGACCATCAAGGTTGGAGAGGGAACCGGCAATGCGGAACTGGCTTGGACGCGATACGAGAAATTTGCTGCGGACGTCAAAGCCGGTGAGCCGGTGTTGCTGGACGACGGAAAGCTCCGTCTGCGTGTCGAAGAGACCAACGGCACCGACACGGTGGTCTGTTTGGTCGAGCACGGCGGCATCCTGAATTCCCGCAAGGGCCTGAATCTGCCATCCACCGACATCAGCTTGCCGAGTCTGACGGACAAGGATCAGGCTGACCTCGAGGTGGCTTTGGGCCTAGGTGTGGACTGGATCGGTCTGAGCTTCGTGCGTTCTGCTGCGGATGTGATCGACCTGCGCGAGCGCATTCAAGCTGCAGGCAGCCATGCCCGCATTGTGGCCAAGGTGGAAAAGCCGGAAGCGGTCGAGGACCTCGAGGGTATCGTCAAGGAGACCGACTCTGTGATGATTGCCCGTGGCGACCTCGGGGTGGAAGTGCCGATGGAGCAGGTGCCCATGATCCAGAAGCGGACGATCGAGCTGTGTCAACGTGAAGGCAAGCCGGTCATCGTGGCCACCCAGATGATGGAGTCCATGGTGGACAACATCGCACCGACCCGCGCCGAGGTGACCGACGTGGCCAATGCTGTTTTCGACGGCGCGGATGCCGTCATGCTCAGCGGAGAGACTTCCGTGGGCAAGCACCCCATCGAGGTGATCAAGGCCATGCGCGCGATCGTGACCGAAATCGAGAAGGAGCCGAGCATCTACTATACACACCGTGAGCCGGACCAGCTGTTGCCCGAACGCCGGATCACCGACGCCATCTGCTACAACGCGTGTGACCTGGCGCAGCGCATCGAGGCCCAAGCCATCGTCACCATGACCTTTAGCGGATACACCGCCTACAAGGTGGCCAGCCAGCGTCCGAAGTCGACCATCCATGTCTTCACCGGGAACCGCAGCATCTTGGGCCAGCTCGCCCTGTGTTGGGGTGTGGAAACGCACTTCTACGACAAGATGATTTCGACGGACCATACCATCGCGGACGTCAAGTCCATCCTGCGCAAGGAAGGGGCGGTTCAGGATGGCGACCACGTCATTCACGTGGCCAGCATGCCCATCGCGGAGGCGGGCATGTCCAACATGGTGAAAGTCAGCCGCATCTGACCCTTCATCCCCGGATAGGCGCGGGCTATCTTCGCGCGACCCGACCGGCGGGATGGACCTGACCGGCGGGG
>NYTZ01000055.1 GCA_002683735.1 Flavobacteriales bacterium | reverse complement strand
AATAGGCAAGGCCATTCCTGTGACTGAACATCACAGCCACGGGCTTTCCTTCGTTGCCTCCATCGCGGAGATGCAACCGGATAACGTCCCAATCCGGATGCTCCATCATGGCCATGAACCAGGCCTTGGGCAACGGAAACGTGTTGATTTCCAAAGCACGTGCTTTCACCTGCTGATACAGCCTGAACAGGTCATCCTTCTCCTCTTGAGAAAGACAGCCGTCAGTCTTCACCTCGAATCGCTCCACATGCGGCAATATTTCCTTTCGCACGCTGTAACGATACCGTGAGCGAAGCCCTTCGAGGAACGTTTCAGGCGTCTCCCAATCCATGCCGGAAATGCGATGGGAGTCAGGAAGATTCACACTCACCCATCCCTTGTCGAGCATATTCGCACTCGACACAGAGGCCTCATCGAGGCCGCGCATCATGATGCCGTCTGCCTGCATGTCCTCACGAAACGTTTCAGCTTCAGCCAAAAGACGCGCAATGGCCTTTGACGCTCTTGGGTGGGTTCGATCCACAAACACCTTGCCCTCACTCAACAGGGAACCAACCATAACAAGAGTCTGACATCCGGACTCCCCGGTCGCAGCGCGCATGGCCTCCATCTTTTCGGACACCGATTTGTCGGACAACATGTCCGACTTGGTCTGGGCCGCAGTGAGCACCGCAGACACGACGGACTGACCACGGGAATCCGTAACGTGGACATAACGGAACACCCAGTCATTTGGACCATCGATGGTTTGGGCACCAAACACAGATTCCTGCATGCGAAGGCCCTCGTAGCTGTCCACATCTTCTGCACCGAACATCCGATCCAAGACGCCTCGGCCGATGTCCTCGCAAGTGTTGAATGTCTGAACCGTCAATCCATCTTCGTCTTCCTGAGCGCTGGCGAGCTCAGGGGTCGTTTGACTCAAATACGAACTGAACAACCGATCCAAAATCAGACGGTCCATCCCATGCTCTTCCATCACCCTGGGGTGATGTTCTGCAATGGCATCCAGGAACGCCTNGATGTCAGCCTCGGAATGCCGCGCCGTCACAGTGAACCGGACGCCACCTCGCTTCATCGATACCGCAGGAAAAACNCCTGCAGANGCGCAAAACCCGCTCTCGCGGAGGGCCTTCAACAAATCGTATGTCACCTCGGGCAAACCGCAGGGGATGAAGAAAATGGGCGTCGGGGCATCACAGGCCACAGGAAGTCCACGCTCCCTCAATCCGGTCCGGACCGCCTGGATGTTCGCCGCCAGCCTGTCTTGGAGTGGCTTCAGCCCCCCAGACAAATGCAGCTTGGCCGATGCNATGGCCGCCCCCATCATGGGTGGCTGGATCGGACCCGAAAACAGAAGGGGGCCTCCGGTGTGCAGGATGCGCTCATGCCAATCGCGGTTGGCCGTCACAATCGCTCCACCAGCTGCAGAAAAGGCTTTGTTTAAAGAAGTCGCCAACACCATCCGCTCATGGAGGTCCACCTGCGACAAGACAAAGCCCTGGCCCCGGTCTCCCACCCAGCTCATGCCGTGTGCATCGTCCACGTACAAATGAAAATGCGGGAACCGGGCCAGTCGATCCATCAACGCCTGAAGGGGTGCACCGTTCCCATACATGGAGTAGATGCCGTCCACCAAGAACCACACCTTTTCGCCGCGACCGCCATGGGCTTCGAGTTGAGCGTCCAATTTCTCGAGGTCATTGTGGGGAAGCAGACGAACTGTCGCTCCTGAACCTTGAACCAACTTGGCAGCCACCTGAACGCTCGCATGGACATGGTGGTCGAGCAGGACCACATCTCCAGGCGCCACCAGCGCTGGCAATGCCGCCTGATGACCCAACGTGGTGGTTGGGGTGGCGACGACGTGTGCCCCGAAAATCTGGCCCAAGGCTGCCTCCAGCTCGTCATACAAAGCCAAGCGACTGAACGCACGTGATGAACTGTATTGAGTGCCGTATTGGCGGACCGCCTGAACCGTGCCCTCGACGAGCGCCTCATGGTGCTCCAAACCGAGGTACGAACACGAACTAAAATTCAGAAGCTCAGCGCCGTTCATGGACATGACAGGCGTTGCGGAATCGACGGACTCAACGGGCAAGTGACCAACGCCTTTGGCGATGCCATTCCGGACGACCTGATGGAGGATGGACAATTCGGGGTTCATGGCGCAGGGTTTGGGTTTGCACCGCAAAAAGCACCGGGGCTTCCTCTCTGATGTTGTTCTCCGTCATCAGAATGGATGACATCGGTCATTCACGCTGGGAGTTGAGACAGGAGCCCGCCCAAGAAATGTCACTCATGCCCCTGTAATGGACGAAACATACCGCGATGTGTCACACTTACACATTGATGAGAGTATTACCACTATGACACTCACCGGCTGTTTCCGNTCCCTGTTTCTCACCCTCATCTGGTGCTCATTCGCCGGGCTCCATGCCCAATGCGAAGCCGACCACACCATTGTGATGGCGGATTACTATTTCTCTCCTGCAGAGCTCACCATCCTGCCCGGTGAAACCGTAGCCTTCGTCAATGTTGAGGGCACACACGACATCAACGGCATCACCAACACCCTCACCGGCGAGTCCTGGAACAATCCAGCCGAGTTCTACCTGGAACAAACCGAAGGAACTGAAGAAGGCACCTGCATGGGTGTGGTGACCTTCGACATTCCCGGGATCTACAACTTCGATTCGAGCATTGGCTTCCAGGCCCAACTCGGCATGGTCGGCTCCATCACCGTTGACGCCTTCACCATTTTTGATCTGCTGAACGAAGTATGGGCAGGCAATTTCGAAGACATGCCCGACGTCTTCGCCTCCTTCTGGGCCATGCAGTACAACTGTCCCAACTGTTTGGCCGCTATGCAGGGCATCGACGACCATACCCTCTTTCTTCCTGATGCCAACGCCATCGTTGCATTGCAAGACTTGATGAACCTGAACCAGTTCGACATGCTCAACATCCCGGACATCGCGNGCATCTTGGAATACCACATCATNGAGGGNACCTATTTGGCCGAGGACCTTGAGCCTGGCATGGTCCTGTCCACCCTGAACGGGGAGGACGCCGTGGTTGGTGAAAATGCCACCGGGCTGACCATCGACGGAGCCAACATCATCGCCGCCGACTTCGTCGCCGACAATGGCGTCTTCCATGTGATCAATTACGGAATGGCTCCCTCCACCTCCCCCGANCCAACCGTCTTCCAAATCGTGGTCGACAGTCCGGACCACACCCTGTTTGAGCAGGAAATCAACGCCAATCTGCTCAATGACGACCTCGTCGGCCAGCCCGTCATCAACGACAACGAATCCGCACCAGGCCACTTCACCGTCTTCGCCCCCACCGACGACGCCATCTTCGCNTTCGCCGAGGAGAACGGATTCGANGACGTAGACGANCTCTTCGACTCCCCGTATTGGGACGAGATCCTGCGGCGCCACATCGTGGAAACACCGCTTACGAGCGACCAGCTGGGGAACAATGGACTGCTCGTCAGCTATGGCGGCGANAACATCTTCACGTTTGTCAACGGCGACGGCATCTTCGTCGAGAACGCCCAAATCACCGTGCCAGACCTCTTGGCCTACAACGGCGTGGTGCATGTGGTCAACGANGTCATTGACTTCGAGTTNCCCAACCCCGTNGGCACNTGCGGCACCTGGACACTGAACATGAACGCACCGGGCGGGGAAGGTTGGAGTGGCGTGATGCAGGTTTTGGTCGACAATGTCCTTGTGGGCGAACCCACCGTCCTCGATGGCTTTTCCAACAGCTATGCCTTTGCCGTAAATGAAGGTTCCGTCGTCGACATGAACTACATCTCGATGTACTCAGGGTGGCCGGGCAACTTTGAGGTGGTTGATGCCGAGGGCACGGTCCTGTTCGATTCGGATTCGCCGGCCAACTCCAGCAACCAATACGGATCCGCTGTCGGCGTCTATGGCCTGAAGGCCTGTGGGGTCGAACCCGAATGCAGCCGGCTCAAGGTCTCCCTCCTGTCCGATTTGAGCGGATGGGACCTGGCCAGCCTGTTTGTGTACGATGGCCCGGTGCTGGCCGACGCCATTGGCGGATACTGGTTCAATGGACGNACGCTCATCGGCTATGTCGACATTGAGAACGGAGACGACGTGGACTTCCAGGTCAGCGGCGGCTTTTACCCTTCGGACTACAGCTATCGCGTGGAAGATGAGGAAGGCAATGTCATTGTCGACCAGGTCGAGCAGTACGAGCCCGCCGAAGACGNACTCGNCGTGGTCGTCTGCACCCTGTCNGACATCGCCGAGACCGACGGCCTCCCCCGCATCCAGTTCGTCCCGAATCCGGCCGCAGGATCNGTTCNTCTGACCGGACTCTCCGGCGGNACGTTCTGGACGCTCACGGTCCAGACCCTGATCGGCCAGACCGTCCTCACCACGGAGGGAACCGGCCAGCAGAATGTAGACCTCAGCAGCCTGTCCGCCGGGACTTACGTCGGACAGCTGTTGACTGGAAATGGCGCGGCAACGTCCCTGCGACTCGTCGTCCGCTGAGGGGCAATGGGGAGGCGCCCTATCTTCGGGTGCCCTGAAATCCTCGCTGTTCGCTGAGGGCACACCCGCACCATGAAGCTCCTCATCGTCATTGGCACTCGCCCCAACTTCATCAAGGTGACCCAGTTCAAGAAACTGGCCCGCGAACGGGGAAACTTCGACATCGACATCGTCCACACCGGTCAGCATTATGACCAGGCGATGGCCGGGGTCTTCTTCGAGCAGTTCAAGCTGCAGCCCGACCATTTCCTCTCCCTCCGCGGCGACGGTCCAGCGGATGTCTTCGGCCACATGATCGCCGACCTCGGCAGCTACATGCAGGACACCCGACCGGATGTGGTCATGGTCCCCGGCGATGTGAATTCCACGTTGGCCGGCGCCCTTGCTGCCAACCGAATGGGCCTGCCCCTGTGCCACCTCGAAGCGGGATTGCGCAGCTTCGACCGGGCCATGCCGGAAGAGGTCAACCGCATCCTCGTGGACCAGTTGACAGACACCTACTTCGTGACCGAACAGAGCGGTCTCGACCACCTCAAGGAGGAGGGACTGGACGTCAAAAGCGGCACCAACGCCGCGCACCTCGTAGGCAACACGATGATCGACACCATCGTCGCCTTCGACGAACAGATCCAGGCCAACCCCATCCTGAAGGACCTTGGCATCGACCGCGGGCGTTACATCCTGATGACCATGCACCGCCCATCCAATGTGGACAATGCTGAAGGGTTGAACTTCATCCTCGAGGTCATCCGCGACGTGGCCCGCGACCAGAAGGTGGTGTTCCCACTCCACCCCCGCACACGGAAGAAGTGTGAGGAGTTCGGCATCTGGTCGGAGATGAAGGCGCTGTCCAACATCGTGCTCGTGGAGCCGATGGACTACTTCACCTTCCAACACCTCATCGCCCACGCCTCGACCGTCATCACGGATTCCGGCGGGATCCAGGAGGAGACGACCTTCCGGCAGGTGAACTGCGTGACCCTCCGAGAAAACACGGAGCGGCCCTCAACCCTTGACATCGGCACCAACACCTTGGTCACCCGGAATCTCGACGCCATTCGCGCCTGTCTCGAACAGCCCAAAGCCGGGGCCATTCCCCCACTCTGGGACGGCCAAGCCACCCACCGAATTCTGGACATCCTGGCTTGAGCCCATTCCTTCGACACCTTGAAAGCGCTCAAGATCATAGGTCTGCTGTTCCTGCTGCTGGCAGGCTGCGTGTTGTACTTCGTCCAATCCCACCAGACCGACTACAGCTTCGAACTGGAGTCAGCNGACATCGGTGCCCCGGTCGAGGTGGTGTTCGACGACATGGCCGTTCCGCACATCTATGCGAAAAGCGAAAACGATGCNCTNTACGCCCTCGGCTATGTCCATGCCATGGAGCGACTCTGGCAAATGGACCTGCTACGCCGNGCGGGTGCGGGCGAATTGTCCGCACTGCTGGGTGAGGGCATGGTCGCCAACGACCAATACTTGCGGACCTTGGGAATGCGGGAGGCTGCGGACCGGGTAACCCAGGAATTCCTGACGCAGGGCCCCTCACGCATCCAAGAAGGCATGGCCGCCTACCTCGCCGGGGTCAACCGCTTCATCAAAGAGGGACAAACCCCGCTGGAATACGAACTGATCGGAATGGACCCTGAGCCCTTCGACACCCATGACGTGTACTGTGCCACGGGATTCATGGCGTATTCGTTTGCCATCCACCTCAAGACCGAGCCCATTCTCGACTGGATGAAACAGCACCTAGGACCGGCGTACCTCGCCGACCTCGCCACCGGTGTGGACGGATTCACCAAGATCCCCGTCACCGAATCCCCCGCTTCCCAGCAATGGGACTCCTTGATGTCGGTCACGCCCATCACGGCATCCTTGGGGTCCCAGCCTTCGTCTGACATTTCGGGCATCGCGGCGCGGGTCCATGCCCTAGATGAAGAGCGGCCCGTACCCCAATGGCTCGGCTCCAACGCATGGGTCATCGGCGAAGACAAGACCGCCTCCGGCAAAGTGCTCTTCTGCAACGACGCTCACATGGCCTACGCCCAGCCTTCGGTCTGGTACGAGGCCCACATCGTCTGTCCCGAAGTCGAGTATTACGGCAACCACCTCGCCGGCCTTCCCTTCCCCGCCATCGGGCACACCCGACATCACACGTGGGGCATCACCATGTTTGTCAACGACGACATCGACCTCTACCGGGAGACGCTCGACGGGGACCGCTACCTCCACGGTGGCAAGTGGCGCAACCTCGAGGTGCGCACCGAGACCATCGAAGTGGCCGGCGGTGAGCCGGTGACCTTTGCCCTCCGCGAGACCCACCATGGCCCGCTCATCGAAGACTCGGTGGCCATGTGGTGGACGTTCACCCAATACCCGGAAAACCGAATTCACGAGGCCTTCCACGGGTTTTCACGGGCGAAGGACATGGGCGAATTCGAAGCGGCGGCGTCCATCATGCACGCACCGGGCATCAACGTGATGTACGGCGACTCGGCAGGCAACATCGCCTGGTGGGCCTGTGCCAAACTCCCCGTCCGCCCCGACGACGTGGACACCAAATCCGCCATCGACGGCACCGATCCAGCCAACGACCCCCAAGGGTGGCATCCCTTCGCCTTGAACCCCCATTCAGTCAACCCGGAATGTGGGTATGTCTACTCGGCCAACAACGCACCGGACAGCGTCGCCGGACGACACTACCCCGGCCACTACTACTCCGGCAACACCCGCGGTGCCGGCATCGTGGAGGCCCTGTCCGCCAAGGACGACTGGACCCTAGCCGAAGCCCAAGCCTTGCAACTCGACCACCATTCTCCGGTATACGAAAAGAACTGCGACCTGCTTCTAGATCTGTTGGACGGCGCGGGATTGAATGAGGCCATGACCACTACAGCAGAAGGCCTTCGTGGGTGGGATGGCGCACACCTTGAAGACGACACCGCCCCCACCCTTTATTACCGCTGGATGTACCGCACGATCGAGGCCGCCATGCTGGACGAATTCGAGGCCGCTGCACCCGATGGGACCGCCGCCGATAAATTCGAGACCTGGCACCGGACCATCATCAGCGAGAACAGCTTCCCCCGCCTCCTCGCCAACCCCGATTCTCCCTGGTGGGACAACGTCGGAACAAAAAGCACGGAGTCCGCGACGGACGCCGTCTCGCAAGCTTTCCGACTCGCTTACGAGGACTTGGTGGCCACCCTTGGCCCAGACCCAGCGGGATGGCGCTACAACCGGCTCCACGTGACCACCCACAAGCACGCCATGACGGATGTGCCTGTACTCGGCGCGTGGCTCAACATCGGCCCCTACGGCTTGCCGGCCGCAAAGGACGCCCTGTGCAAGTACGAGTTCAAACTGAAGCGAGACGTGGACTACACCGTCTTTTCCGGCCCGTCCAAGCGAATCGGCATCGACTTTGCCGATGTGGACGACGCCGAGAGCATTCTGCCCACCGGGCAATCGGGCAATGTCTTCAGTCCATTTTACGATAACCAAGCACCGCTCTACCACACCGGCCAGTTCCGGAAGATGCGAATGGACCGCACCGACATCGAGGCCCACACTACGGCCGTCGCTGCCCTGCGCCCGCAAGCCCAACGCTGACAATAGCATAAGGCAATGCACATCAACCCAGAGCACGTCTATTTTAGTCTCATGATCTGCACCCGTCCACTGCGATTCAGCCTGGTTTTCCTAGGCATCCTGACCTCGTGCATGATCACCACCGCGCAAGAGGTGGGACACTCCGAGAGCTACATCGAGTCGAATTGGGGGCTGGCCAACCTCACAGGTTTGCTCTCGGATACCGAGGCCGTATTCCCAGGGACCTCTGTTTTGGTTGGAGGACGCCGCTTCATCTCCCGCCGCGGCTTTTTAGAAGTGCAAGGGGGACTGGCCTTCCCCTCAATTCTGACCGCCAAGGTCGGTGGAGGCAAAAAGTGGGACTCCGGATGGAGCGTGTCCACCGGAATTCGGGTATTTCCCCTCCACGGCTACCTGCAGACCGGCGTGCCGACAGATCGGTGCAACCGCGACCTCAGTGAACGAAAACAGCGCAGGCTGGCCCGCCAGGGAAAGACGCCCGCAGACCTGAAGTGCTCCGAGTGGGTGTTCTCCTTTGAAATCTCCATGCTGGGACTGCAGGAACTGTTTCCCGAGATGCGCAAAGGGCTCACCGATGCAGCGTTCCGGGATCGCTGGAATGGAGCTTCCCTCCAATCCCTTCACTTGATCACGGCAGGGCACCGCTGGATGTTCTGATCAGGCGGTTTCCATGGCAAAGGCCATCGACGCTTCCGCCCAGAGCCAGAAGTGGTCCCAATGGGCCATCGGCGTCTGCAACCAATCCTTCATAGGGCGCCCTTTGCCCGAAAGGTCGAAGCCATTGAAGTATTCTTGGTCGGCCAGCCAAGGGGCCATCTCCTCTTGCCCCAGCTTGAAAACGAGGTCCGCCTCGAAGCCTACCAAAAAGGCCTTTCCCCTCACCTTGAGGCAGCGGTGGCCAAAAAGCTTGCCCTGCGTGACCCATCACCCTCCAGCAAGCTGGCCAGCACATCGAATGCTTCACCTCCACTCTTCATTGGTCTCAAATGCTCAAACCCGCATCCAGCTTTAGGGGCCCCACCTCTTCCCTTACGCCGGACTTTTTCAACTAAAGCCCGTAACCCTGCATGGACTCGCTATCGGTAGTGTACATTGTACACCAAGCAAATCGCCTGCCGATGTTTCCACCTTGCCAAAAAGGAGACAAATGCAGAAAGCCAGCTGTAAATCAACACGATGAACAACAACGCCATGCGTTTCACCCCTTGGGTGACGCTTCTCTTTTTGGGTTGGCTCGCTTCGAGCACGCCCAACCTGTTCGCCCAAACCAACAACCTCACCGGAATCGTCCTCGACAGTGAATCCGGCAACGCGCTCATTGGTGCGACCATTTTGGAAGAGGGAACCACCAATGCGACAAGTGCGGGGGTGGACGGGTCTTTTTCCCTCAAAGTCAGTGCTTTGCCCACCGCCTTGAAAGTGAGCTTCATCGGTTACGTGGCCCAGACGCTAACGGTGGAGAGCGCCTCCCCAATCCAGGTCTCCCTTGATATCGACGCCACACTCGTCGATGAAGTGGTGGTCGTGGGATATGGCCGGCAGAAAAAGAAGGTCTCTACCGGATCAATCTCCAAGGTCACCGCCAAGGACATCGAAGGCATCGCTGTTCCGGACGTGACCTCTACGCTCGAAGGCCTCACCTCCGGTTTGATTGTCAATGAATCCAGTGGCCAGCCAGGATCCGGAAAGAGCATCCTTATCCGCGGCATCAGCACCAACGGAGACAACTCCCCGCTCTACATCGTGGACGGCGTGCAACTCGGCAACATCGACAACATCAACCCGAGCGACATCGAGTCCGTGGACGTTCTGAAGGATGCTGCATCGAGCGCCATCTATGGAGCCCGGGCCGCCAACGGCGTGGTCATCATCACCACAAAGAATGGCAGCAAGGGGGACGCGAGCATCACATACTCTGCGAGCTACCTGAACTCCCAGCCGTGGAAGCTTCCCACCATGCTCGGGGCCGAAGACTACGTGATCCTAACGCGTGAGAAATTCGCCAACAGCAACCAGACCTCCGCTCTGGACGTGTTGGGCTTCCCCAACTTCGGTGACCCGCTCACCGCCAACACCAACTGGATGGAGGAGATCTTCAACCCGGCGCAGGTCATCAACCACCGCATCACCGCCTCCGGGGACAACAGCTACATCTCCTTTGACTACTGGGACCAGAACGGTGTCATCGGCGGGGAAAAGTCCAACTACAAGCGCTACGCCATGCGCTACAATTCGTCCAAAAAAATCAAGGATTTCCTGACGGTGGGCCAGAACCTTTACCTGAACCGGACGCAGAACAACAACATCGGTACCAACAGCGCCTTTGGCGGCGTTCAGTCCGACGCCTTCGCCTACGATCCACTGACCCCGATTTACGATGACCAGGCCGACTTCGGTTTCGCCCAATCACCCTGGGTTCAGAAAGAGTTCATCAACCCATTGAGTCGGCTCTACCTCGCCGGAGGCGACAACAAGTCCGACCAGATCATCGGCAACGTCTACATCGAATACGAGCCGGTCGAGGGACTGCGACTCAAAACCGACGGTGGATTCGACCTCAACTGGTATGACTACCGCTACTTCACCCCCACCTACTATTTCCACCCGGCTGCCCAAAACCTGAGCAACGACGTGGGACAAGGGTCCGGCAACTTCCGGGGCTTCCAATGGGAGAACACCGCCAACTACACGACCAAGCTGCAGGAGAAGCACAACCTCGACTTCCTTGTCGGGACGTCGTTCCGGACCACGGCGTTCCGCCAAGTCGGGGGCTCATCGCAGGGTGTCCCGATGGACGCGGAATTCAATCCAAACTTCCATTACATCGACGCCGGACAGGACACCACCGACTTGGCCTTCGGGGGTGCATCCGTCGACTACGCCATCATCAGCACGTTTGGACGACTGCTCTACAACTACGACGAGAAGTACCTGTTCTCCGCGACCATCCGCCGAGACGGATCCTCCAACTTTGGAGAGAACAACCGCTACGGCGTCTTCCCTTCCGCTTCCTTCGGATGGGTCGCCTCCAAGGAGGACTTTCTCCAGGGTTCGGACAAGATCAGCTTCCTCAAGGTACGCGCCTCATGGGGTGTGAACGGATCCGATCGCATCTCCCCGTTGAGCTATGTGGCACGGATTCAAAACGTGTTCACCTACCCCTTCGGCACGGAAACGCAGACGCTGAACACGGGAACGGCACTCGCGGCCCCACCCAATCCGAACGTCCGTTGGGAGGAGAGTGTTCAGCTTGACCTCGGTGTCGAACTGGGCCTCTTTGACGACAAGGTCTCCTTCGAAGCGGACGTCTACCGCAAGCGGACCAAGGACCTGCTCATGACCCAGCAGATCCCCGGCTATGTGGGCGCCACCAACAACCCGACCTCCAACCTAGGCGAGATCCTCAACGAGGGCGTGGAGTTCTCCCTCGGATACCGCATGGGACAAGGCGACCTCAAACTCAACACCACCCTCAACTACACCCACTTCCGCAACGAGGTCATCAGCGTGGCCGGCGAAACGGGCTATCTAAACGGTTGGGGCTGGCCGGTGCGCAACACGGCCATTACCCGGATGACCGAAGGCTTCGCAGTCGGCCACTTCGTCGGTTACCAGGCCGATGGCATCTTCCAGTCGCAGGCCGACATCTACAGCCACATCAACCTCGAAGGAGATTTGCTTCAGCCAAACGCCCAGCCAGGAGACATCCGGTTCCTGGACACCAATGGGGACGGCGTCATCAACTCGGATGACATCGGTGACATCGGCACCCCGTGGCCGAAGCACATCCTCGGTCTGAGTGCCAATCTGACCTACAAGGACTTCTACGTCAATGCCATCTTCAATGCCCAACTCGGCCATGAGATTTACCGCACCTATGAGCGGAGCGACGTGACCTTCTCCAACATGCAATCTTTCTGGCTTGACCGCTGGACCCCCGAAGCACCAAGCACGGAACTGCCGCGCCTGACCTCTACGGACCCCAACAACAATCAACGTCCCTCGAGCTTTTACGTCGAGAACGGCAACTTCCTCCGCCTGCGAAATCTGCAAATTGGATGGAATCTGCCCCGCGAGTGGACGCACCGGGCCAAAATGAAAGAGGTCAAGGTTTACCTGACCGGAAACAACCTTTTCACCGTGACCAACTACCGCGGATTCGACCCGGACATCGGCACCGGCGGGTGGATTCTGGACACGGGCATCGACAAGGGATTCTACCCCAACAACCGCTCCCTCGGCGCCGGCCTCAACGTCACCTTCTGATTTGATCCTTATGAACAAGCTTCAACGCAACATCACCGTCCTCGCAGGAGCCACACTCGTACTGGCCGCATGCAGCAAGGACCGTCTGGAAGTCGAACCCGTCAACGAGTTCCTCTCCAGCAACTATTACCAAACTGAAGGCCAAATCGGATCGGCACTGATTGCCGTCTACGACCCCCTCGGATGGGGCATGGCCTACGGCCAATGGGTCGGGCACGTCATGTACGGAGACATCCGTTCAGACAATGCCAACGCCGGCGGTGATCCGTCCAACAATGACCAGCCTGGATGGCAGGAGTTCGATGACTTCACCAACACGAACACCAACGTTGTGACCCACCCCATTTACCGTCGGGGATATGTCGGAATCAGCCGGGCCAATGCCCTGCTCGACTTGGCGCAAATTGAATCGGACGTGGTGACCAGTTACAAGGCCCAAGCCCAATTCCTCCGCGCCTACTACCACTTCGACCTGTTCCGACACTTCGGTCCGATTCCGCTTATTACTTCGAGCCTAACTCCGGAGGATGTCAACCTCGAGCGCAGCACGCTCTCGGACATCATGCAGCAAATTGTGACCGACTGTCAAGAAGCGCTTCCGCACCTCCCGCTCATTGCTTCCGGAGGAGAGGAGGGGCGAATCACCAAAGGCGCTGCTTATGCTCTGATGGGCAAAGCCTATCTGTATTGGGCCGACTTGAAAGGAGATGACGCCGATTTGTTTGAAAGTGCAGCAGAGAGCTTCCAGAACATTGTGGACCTCGGGGTATATCAACTCGTGGACGATATGGGGGACCTGTACAAGTTTGAAAATCGCAACACCGTCGAGTCCGTTTTCGAAATCCAACGGACGCCCCTGTATCAAAGCGATTGGGGCTGGTTTGAAGGGGTCGATGGCAACGGCATGATTCAACTGTGCGGCATCCGCGGACTCTGTGATGCCCACCCTGACTACGAAACCGGATGGGGTTTCATGTCGGTCACGCCCAGCCTGTGGAACCACTTCTTGGCAGACGACGAATACCGCCGGGATGTGGCGATCATTTCAGAAGATGAATTGGCGCAAGACCTGGCCGATGCCGGACTCAGCTGCGACCCCATCATTGATATGACCCAAAACAATCCCGTCGACTTCACGGGGTATTGGCAAGAGAAATACCCCAACCTGAAAGCCTTTGCCGGCACCAATGTCAACGGCGGCAATGAGCACCTGACCAAAGCGCAGAACACCCATGTTTTCCGCTATGCCGATGTGCTGTTGATGCTCGCAGAGGCCCTCCACCGAGGAACGGGGGAAGATGCCCTCGCCATGATGTACATCGATGAAGTGCGCGAACGGGCAGCCGGACCAGGAAACAACATCGGCAACTACCGGACTTCTGCTGAGGTCATGGCCGAGGAAGGCTGGAGTCTGCTTGACCTCATCTGGTATGAGCGGCGAGCAGAATTGGCCTGTGAAGGAGACCGTTGGTTCGATCTGGTTCGCTCCGGCCGGGCCAACGCCGACCTCTTTGAAGGAGACGGCGACAAAGCCGCCAACTTCAGCGAACAGCACCTTTGGTTGCCCATCGCACTGGAAGAAACCCAGGTCGCTTCCGGCTTGACGACTTACCCTGACGCCTCCCTCTTTGATTGAGGGGCCAAAACACAAGATCAACCCAAATCCCCTACCCATGAACAAGACGATTCAGGCCTTTGGTCTGTTCATCATCGCAAGTCTGGTCATTGCCAGTTGCAAGCCAGACCCTGTGCCCGAGACTTCTGCCGTGATTGCCAGCTTCCAATACGAAGTCAGCGAAAGCAACTGGGCAGAAGTCACCTTCACGAACTATTCCGCGAACGCCACCTCCAGCATTTGGGATTTCGGCGATGGAAACACCAGCACAGAAACCAGCCCCACCCACGTGTATGACGCTGGCGGAGTCTACGAAGTGACCTTGACCGTCACCGGTCTCGATGGATCGGCCTCCAAGACGGAGAGCGTCAGCATCGTCGACCCCAATAACGCAGCCATTTTCCTTTCTGGAGCCGGTGGCAAAACCTGGTACCTCGACCGCGAGGAAGTGGCCCTCGGCATCGGCCCTTCCATCAACGACAACAGCTGGTGGTCTTTCGGTGGTGCGACCCCGCTCGGTGAGCGCCCCTGTATCCTCGATGACAGCTACACCTTCAACCCCGATGGAACTTGGGAGAAGAACACCAACGGAACCCTCTTCATGGACTCGGATGGCAACGGTGGCTGGCTCGGCATCGACGAGACGTGCCTTGACGAGAGCGAACCGGGCCTGTGGAATGGGCCCAATGGGGAAGACTTGAGCGCCTTTGCAGACGGGGGCAACTACACGTATGACTTCAATGTCAACAACAACACCATCACCCTCGACGGCTTCGGCGCCTACATCGGCCTGTGCAACAAAACGGAGAACGGGGACAGCTATATCCCTGCCGCCACCAAGGTGTACACCATCATCGACATGGTCGAGGGGGACACCGAGGACCGCTTGAGTATGGCCCTCGTCCGCGGAGATGGCAGCGCCTGGAACTTCTACCTCGTGCATTATCACGACGAGGCAGATCTCCCACCGATCCCAGCCTCCTCCCCTGTGGCCAACTTCTCTTACGTGGTGGACGGCAACACCGTGACCTTCACCAACAGCACCTCCAACGCCACCTCTTACGTCTGGGAATTCGGCGATGGTGGCGTCAGCTCCCAAGAAGACCCGGTGCACACCTACGGCATGGATGGCAACTATGAAGTGTCCCTGACCGCATACGACGACGCCGGCGAAAGCGACAACATCACCCAAACCTTGACCATCAGCTCTGCCGCCTTCACGGCCGGAACCCTCTCGAGCGCCACAGGCAAGACCTGGATGCTCGATGGTGAATCCTCCTACTACGTGGGACCATGCCTCGGGTGCAACAACTGGTGGGGCGGCATCGACGCTGCCGGCGTCATCGAGCGCGCCTGCCAACTTGACGACCAGTGGGTCTTCTACGATGATGGGACGATGGAGTACATCACCGACGGCGTCATCTGGGCCGAGGACTACCTCGGGTTTGCCGGAGAGTGCATCGACGAGACCGAGTTGACTCCACCGCTGGACGTCTACGGTGCCGGAACGCACACCTTCACGGCCACCGATCTGGAGGTGACGGTGAACGGCTTGGGCGCCTTCATCGGTTTCAACAAGGCCTACAACGGCGGAGAACACCCGGGTGATGGAAGCGGCGTTCCTGCCAGCACCATCACCTACGAAGTGTACGAATATACCTTCGTCGATGGCGTTGAAATCCTGACCATCGCCTTGGATTACGGCGCCAACCCCGGAGAAGCATACTGGCACATGCGCCTCATCGCTCAGTAATCCCGACCACTTCTGCCTGAAAAGGGGAATCGGTTTGCGCCGATTCCCCTTTTTTCATGGGGCCATTCCCCGAAACCTAGTGGTTGCGCTCAGCGCACGGGCTTGAGGAAACGACCAGAATTGACCGTTCCGTCTTCGCGGGTCACAAACACCTCATACACCCCAGCTGCCAATCCATCGAGGGAAAGCCGCTCAGAGATGGAGGCCGCGTCATAATAGGTTTTGCCAAACACCGGCCGGCCCACCGCATCGTAAACGGACAGGGTCAGGTTCTGAGAAAAGAACACCGAGAATGCGATGTTGACCTCCCCATTCTGGACCGGATTGGGGAACGCCATGACCGACTGAAAAGACGTGGGCCCTTCGTCCGCGATTTCTTCATTGTATTGCCACTCCATCCAGTTGAAGTTGAACGGCGCTTCCGTCACCACCACACGCAGGGTGTAGAGGCCTTCGTCGAGCACAAGATCCCGGCTCGTGGTCGCCCAGTT
>NYTZ01000054.1 GCA_002683735.1 Flavobacteriales bacterium | reverse complement strand
CGAACTGGCTACGGATGCGATAGATGAGGTCGTCGTAGAACACGTTAGTGAGGGGCTTGTACACCCCCATGATGGGCAAGGGCAAGGCGTCGCCTGCCGTCACGGCATAGCGCTCCCAATTGCCAAAGTGCCCGCAGGACAGCAGCACGCCGGGCGCCTTGTTGGCGTAGGGCGCCAGCACCTCGGGGTTCACGTGGTGGAACCGTTCGGCGAGTTCGGCCCGGTCCGCCTTGAAGTGCTTCAAGGATTCGACGATGACTTCCGCGAGGTGGGTGAAGAATTGACGGGCGATGGCCGTCCGTTCGGCGGCGGACTTCTCGGGGAAGGCCCGCTGAAGGTTGGCCAGCACCACTTTTTTGCGGTAGCCGCTCCACCACAGCATCGTGGCCAACCCATCCGCAATGGGGTACAAGACCCAATACGGCAGACGGCCAATGGGCCCCACAATCAAGGTATGCAGCAAGCGGGTCATTCGGCAGAGATTCTCAGCCCGTCTTCTCCGAGGTACACCCCGCGTGGCAAAATGGTTGCTACGTCGCGGTGCTTCCCAAACAGATGGCTGATGTGGGTCAGATAGGCCTCTCGAGGCGCCACCCGTTCGATGACCTCCAAGGCTTCTTCCAAGTTGAAGTGGCTGATGTGCTTCTCCCGGCGCAGTGCATTCAACACCAATACGTCCAAGCCTTCGAGGCGCGCCCAGGTTTCTGGAGCCAGTGCATTGGCATCCGTGATGTAGGCGATGGGGCCGATGCGGAATCCAAACACGGGAAGCCGGTAGTGCATCACCGGCAGGGGTACGATGTCCACCCCGCCCACCTGCAAGGGGGCGCCGTCGATGCCGTTCAACCGAACCCGGGGCACACCGGGGTACGGCTTTTCGGCGAAAACGTAGTGGAACTCGCGACGCAGGGCATCCTGCACCCGGGGTGCGGCATATACGTCCATGTCTCGCTTCTGGCGGAAGTTGAAGGCGCGGACATCATCCAGGCCGGCCACGTGGTCCTTGTGCTCATGGGTAAACAGCACCGCATCGAGCTTTTGGACACGGGTCCGCAGCATCTGCTGCCGGAAGTCCGGACCGGTATCGATGACGAAAGTGCGATCACCCTCGGGGGCGTGGGCGCCATCGACCTCGAACAGGGCGCTGGAGCGGAGGCGCTGGTCCCGAGGATCGTGGGACGTGCAGACCCCACAATCACACGCAATGACGGGCACCCCTTGCGAGGTGCCGGTTCCGAGGAGGGTGAGGTGAACGCCCATGCCGGGCAAAGTTAAACCGGTGGCGGCCGGGGGGTCCGGATTTCAGTCGGTACCTTTGTGGCAACCCCTTACGCCCCCATCCCCGTGGAACCCAACCGTGTCGTCCTGTCGGCCAAGCAAAAGGCCTTGCGGATCAACATGAACCACGATCTCTATGGCACCTTCGCCGAGATCGGAGCCGGACAGGAAGTGGTCCGCCATTTCTTCCGCGCCGGCGGTGCCAGTGGCACCATCGCCAAGACCATCAGCGCGTACGATAAGGACTTCAGTGACGCCATCTACGGCGTAGAGGAATCCGGGCGCTATGTGTGCGAGCCAAGGGTGCAGAAGATGCTCGATCACGAGTACATGTTGTGCGAGGAGCGCCTGCCGCAGGAGAAGCACCCCACCAAGAAGTATTTCGCCTTCGCCAACACCGTCGCCACAATCAACTACCACAAGACGATCGAAGGCCACGGATGGTTCGGCATGCGGTTCCAGACCGGGCCCAACAAAGCGCCCAACACGGTGATCCTGCATGCCCGATTCCACGAATCGGACGCCCTGTTGCAGCACGCCACCATCGGCGTCCTGGGTGTCAACTTGATCTACGGCTGCCACTTTTTGTACAAGCAGCCCAACGACCTGCTGCAAAGCCTCTACGACGAGCTGGATCGGGACCGAATCGAGATCGACACCATACAGATGGACGGTCCCGACTTCGCCGGAGTGGACAACCGCCTGCTCTCCCTGCAACTTGTGAAGCACGGCATGACCGACGCGGTCATCTTCTCCCCGGACGGTCGCAACCTCCAAGCCGCGGACGTCCTCTACAAGAAGAACATCCTCGCCATCCGCGGCAGCTTCCGCCCCGTCACCCGGGTCAACCTCGACATGATGCAGCGGGGCCTCGCGCAATTCCAAGAAGAGAAGCGGGTCGAGCAGGACAAGATTCAGCTCCTCTTCGAGATCACCCTCAACAACCTCAAAGCAGAGGGAGACATCGACGAAAAAGACTTCCTCGACCGGGCGGACATCCTGTGCTCGCTTGGGCAGACGGTCCTCATCTCCAACTACCAGGAGTACTATAAGCTCATCGAATACTTCTCCCGGTACACCAAGAAGCGAATGGGCGTCATCATGGGGGGAAATGCCCTGATGGACCTCTTCAACGAACGCTATTACCGCGACCTCAACGGCGGCATCCTGCAAGCCTTTGGCGTGATGTTCAGCCGGGACTTAAAAGTCTACGCCTACCCCTGGCACGACAATGAAAACGACGTGCTCATCCGCACTGACAATGCACCNATCCACCCGCGGATCAAGCCCCTCTACGATTACCTGCTCTTCAACAAGCGCATCTCGGACATCCAATTGGACGACCTGTCCCTGCTGGACATCTTCAGCGTGGAGGTGCTCCGCATGATCCGCGAGGGCGAAGGCGGCTGGGAAGACATGGTTCCCCATCCAGTCGACCACATCATCAAGCGCAACCGACTCTTCGGCTACAACGGCCCCACACCTGTGGACCCCGGCCTGGCGGACGCGGCACTCCTCAATTGAGACCGAGGCCTGAAGGCGACCACCGACTTTCCGAACCAAGAAAAAAGGCGACCCTGAGGGCCGCCTTTTTCTTTTGGGGTTGTCCAAGTGATCAGTCGACCACTTCGGCTTCCGTGGCCTCGCCAGCCTCTGTCAGCTTGTCAAACTCGTCCTGCGAGCCGACAATCATGTTGTGCCATTTGCGGACACCGGTTCCGGCCGGAATCAAGTGACCCACGATCACGTTTTCCTTGAGGCCACCCAGGTGGTCCTCCTTGGCGCTCACTGCAGCCTCGTTCAACACCTTCGTCGTCTCTTGGAAGGAGGCTGCGGAGATGAAGGACTTGGTTTGGAGCGACGCACGCGTGATGCCTTGGAGCAGCGGACGGGCCGTGGCGGGCAGTGCCTCACGGGCTTCCACCAGCTTGCCGTCGTTGCGGCGGATGGCGCCGTTCTCGTCGCGGAGCTCACGGGCACTGACCATCTGGCCTTCCGTCAGCTCGTTACTGTCACCGGCGTCGGTCACGACCACCATGCCGAACATGCGGTTGTTCTCGTCCATGAAGTCGGCCTTCTCGACGAACTGCTTCTCGAGGAAGCGCGTGTCGCCCGGGTCTTCCACGACGACCTTCTTCATCATCTGGCGAACGATGACCTCGAAGTGCTTGTCGTTGATCTTCACACCCTGGAGGCGGTAGACTTCCTGAATCTCGTTGACGAGGTACTCCTGGACCGCCGTCGGGCCCTTGATGGACAGGATGTCAGCCGGGGTAGTGGCGCCATCGGACATCGGCATGCCNGCCTTCACGAAGTCGTTCTCCTGAACGAGGATGTGCTTGGCCAACGGTACGAGGTACTTGCGCTTCTCGCCGGTGCGGCTCTCCACAATNATCTCGCGGTTGCCCCGCTTGATTTTGCCGTAAGAGACGATGCCATCCACCTCAGACACGACGGCCGGGTTGGACGGGTTCCGGGCNTCGAAGAGCTCGGTCACACGCGGCAAACCTCCCGTGATGTCACCAGACTTACCGGCGATACGCGGGATCTTTGCGAGGATGCGGCCGGTGCCGACCTTGTCTCCTTCCTCCACGCTGACGTGGGCGCCAACCGGCAAGGAGTAGACCTTGAGGACTTCCTTCTTCGGACCCACGATGTGGATGGCCGGGTTCTTCTTTTTGTCCTTGGTCTCGGTGATGACNATCTCGCGGAAACCGGTCTGCTCATCCAGCTCCTCGCGGTAGGTCACGCCCTCCTCGACCATGTCGAAGACCACCGTGCCCTCCTCTTCGGAGATGATCGCGTTGTTGTACGGGTCCCAGGTGCAGATGAGGTCACCCTTCTTCACCTTCTTGCCATTCTTCACGTGNAGCACGCCACCGTAAGGCAGATTGGTGGAGCTGAGGGTGATNCCGATCTCCTTGTCGACCACCTTGAATTCCGTGGAGCGGGACACGACGACCGTCTCGACCTCGCCGTCAGGCGTGGTGCGCTGAACGGTGCGCAGGTCCTCGAGNTCGACCACGCCGTCCTGGCGAGCCGTGATCTCGTTCTCGTCGGAAATCTTCGAAGCCGTACCACCAACGTGGAACGTACGCAGGGTCAGCTGGGTTCCCGGTTCACCGATGGATTGGGCAGCAATCACACCGACAGCCTCGCCCTCCTGGACGAGTCGGTTGGTGCTCAGTGCGCGGCCGTAGCATTTGGCACACACCCCCTTGCGGCTNTCGCAGGTGAGCACGGAACGCATNTCGACTTCGTCGATGCCCGCCTCCTCGATGGTGGCGGCAATGGCTTCCGTGAACTCCTCGCCGGACGCGACGATCAAATCACCNGTCTCCGGGTGATGGACGTCGAGGACCGACGTGCGACCGATGATGCGGTCTCCGAGCGACTCGACGATCTCCTCGTTCTTGCGCAGGGCCGTTGCGGTCAGGCCGCGGATCGTGCCGCAATCGTACTCGGTGATGATGACGTCCTGGGCCACATCCACCAGACGGCGGGTGAGGTAACCGGCGTCAGCCGTCTTCAACGCCGTGTCGGCCAGACCCTTTCGGGCACCGTGCGTGGAGATGAAGTACTCCAAGATGGACAGGCCTTCCTTGAAGTTGGACAGAATTGGGTTCTCAATGATGTCCTGACCACCGGCAGCGCTGGACTTCTGCGGCTTGGCCATCAGGCCCCGCATGCCGCTCAGCTGGCGGATCTGCTCCTTGGAACCACGGGCTCCGGAGTGCATCATCATGTAGATGGAGTTGAAGCCCTGCTTGTCGGTCTCCAGTCGCTCCATCAGAATGTTCGTCAACCGCGAATTGGTGTTGGTCCAGATGTCGATGATCTGGTTGTACCGCTCGTTGTTGGTGATGAGGCCCATGTTGTAGTTGTCCATCACCTCGCCCACGCGCTCGTTGGCGGTGTCGACCAGCTTGACCTTCTCTTCCGGAATGATGATGTCATTCAGGTTGAAGCTCAGGCCACCCTTGTACGCCATCGTGAAGCCGAGCTTCTTGATGTCGTCGAGGAACTGGACGGTGCGCGGCACGCCCACGGCGAGCAGCACGTTAGAGATGATGGTCCGCAGGCTCTTCTTGGTCAGCAGGTCGTTGACGAAGCCCGCCTCGTTCGGCACCACCTCGTTGAAGAGCACGCGGCCCACGGTGGTCTCGATGAGCTGGGCATTCCCCTCATGGTCCTCCCAACGCACCTTGATGCCGGCGTGCAACGCGGCGCGGCCTTCGTTGTAGGCGATGATGACCTCCTCCGGGGAGTAGAACGTCATGCCCTCTCCCTTCACCGGATTCTCCTTGGTGGACTTGCGCTCCTTGGTGATGTAGTACAGGCCGAGGACCATATCCTGGGACGGGACTGTGATCGGGGCACCGTTGGCCGGGTTGAGGATGTTGTGGCTGGCCAGCATTAGCAGCTGGGCCTCTAGGATGGCGGCCGGGCCGAGCGGCAGGTGCACAGCCATCTGGTCACCGTCGAAGTCAGCGTTGAACGCCGTGCAGGCGAGCGGGTGCAGCTGGAGTGCCTTGCCCTCGATCATCTTCGGCTGGAAGGCCTGGATTCCGAGGCGGTGCAGGGTCGGAGCACGGTTGAGCAGCACTGGGTGCGACTTCATCACGTTCTCGAGGATGTCCCAGACCACGGGCTCCTTTGCGTCCACAATCTTCTTGGCGGACTTCACCGTCTTCACCACACCCCGCTCGATCATCTTGCGGATGATAAACGGCTTGTAGAGCTCGGCGGCCATGTTCTTCGGCATGCCGCACTCGTGCAGCTTGAGCTCCGGTCCCACGACGATGACGGAACGCGCGGAGTAGTCCACACGCTTACCGAGTAGGTTCTGACGGAAGCGGCCCTGCTTGCCCTTGAGGCTGTCGGACAGGGACTTCAGCGGGCGGTTGCTCTCCGTCTTCACGGCGGAGGACTTCCGGCTGTTGTCGAAGAGGCTGTCCACGGCCTCCTGCAGCATCCGCTTCTCATTCCGAAGAATCACGTCGGGAGCCTTGATTTCAATCAGGCGCTTCAGACGGTTGTTCCTGATGATGACGCGGCGGTACAGGTCGTTGAGGTCGGACGTGGCGAAACGTCCGCCGTCGAGCGGCACAAGCGGGCGAAGCTCCGGCGGAATCACCGGGACGACCTTGACGATCATCCACTCCGGCTTGTTCTCCACGCGGTCGTTGGCGTCACGGAGGGCCTCCACCACCTGAAGGCGCTTCAGGGCCTCGTTCTTCCGCTGCTGGCTCGTCTCCGTATTGGCCGCGTGGCGCAGGTCGAAGCTGAGCTGCTTCAGGTCGAGGTTGCCGAGCATATCGAACAGTGCCTCCGCACCCATCTTGGCGACGAACTTGTTCGGGTCCTTCTCGTCGAGGTACTGGTTGTCCTTGGGCAGGGTGTCTAGGATGTCNAGGTACTCTTCCTCGGTCAGGAACTCATTCACCTCGAGCGCTTCACCCTCGGCCTTGGTGGCGACACCCGGCTGGATGACCACATAGCGCTCATAGTAGATGATCTGGTCGAGCTTCTTGGTCGGCAGGCCGAGCAGGTATCCAATCTTGTTGGGCAGGCTCCGGAAATACCAGATGTGTGCCACCGGAATCACGAGCTGGATGTGGCCCATGCGCTCGCGTCGCACCTTCTTCTCGGTCACTTCCACGCCACAGCGGTCACATACGATGCCCTTGTAGCGGATGCGCTTGTACTTGCCGCAGTGGCACTCGTAGTCCTTGACGGGGCCGAAAATGCGTTCGCAGAACAGGCCATCGCGCTCCGGCTTGTACGTCCGGTAGTTGATGGTCTCCGGCTTCAGCACCTCGCCGTGGCTCTGCTCGAGGATCTCCTCGGGCGACGCCATGCTGATGCGAATCTTGTTGAAGTCGCTGGAGAGCTTCGGGGTCTTGTTGTTGGTCATCTCTTGGTGAGGATCAAAAGTTCAAAGCAGGAGCAACTCAGGCCTCTAAGGCCACGGTCAATCCCAATCCACGCAACTCGTGCATCAATACGTTGAAGGACTCGGGGATGCCTGGGGTCGGCATCGGATCGCCCTTGACAATGGCCTCATAGGTCTTGGCCCGGCCGACCACGTCGTCGGACTTGACCGTGAGGATCTCCTGGAGGATGTGAGAGGCACCGAAGGCCTCGAGNGCCCACACCTCCATCTCTCCGAAACGCTGTCCACCGAACTGCGCCTTACCGCCCAACGGCTGTTGGGTAATGAGGCTGTACGGACCGATGGAACGGGCGTGCATCTTGTCATCCACCATGTGGCTCAGCTTGATCATGTAGATCACACCGACCGTGGCAGGCTGGTCAAAACGCTCACCGGTTTCTCCGTCGTAAAGGTGGGTCACACCGAAGCTCGGTACACCCGCTTTCTCCGTGTATCCGGAGATCTCGTCGAGGCTCGCACCATCGAAGATCGGGGTGGCGAACTTCATGCCGAGCTTCTCGCCTGCCCAACCGAGGACCGTCTCGTAGATCTGGCCCAGGTTCATGCGGGAAGGCACGCCCAGCGGGTTGAGTACGATGTCGACCGGCGTTCCGTCCTCGAGGAACGGCATGTCTTCCTGGCGGACGATCCGGGCCACGATGCCCTTGTTTCCGTGGCGTCCGGCCATCTTGTCCCCCACCTTCAGCTTGCGCTTGTTGGCGACGAAGACCTTGGCCAGCTTCACGATGCCTGCAGGAAGTTCGTCTCCCACCGTCACTTGGAACTTCTTTCGCTTGAACGTACCGAGGAGGTCGTTGTACTTCAGGTTGTAATTGTGAACGACGCGCTTCACGAGGGCGTTATTGTCCTCGTCACGGGTCCAACCGTCGGTGTTGACGATGCTGAAGTCGAGTGTCTGGAGGGCACGTTGAGTGAACTTCACGCCCTTCTTGATTTGCATCTCCTGGTAGTAGTTCATGACGCCTTGGGAGGTCTTTCCTCCGACGACTTTCATGAGCTTTTCTACGAGGGTCTTGCGCAGTGCTGCGGCCTCCTTGTCGAATTCGCCATCGATGGTTTCGAGGACGGCCTTGTCAGCCGCCTTCGCCTTGCGGTCCTTCACCATTCGGGAGAACAGCATCTTGTCGATGACGACGCCATTGGCGCTCGGTCCGAGCTTCAGGGAAGCGTCCTTCACATCACCGGCCTTGTCGCCGAAGATGGCACGGAGCAACTTCTCCTCCGGACTCGGATCGCTCTCGCCCTTCGGCGTGATTTTTCCGATCAGGATGTCACCGGCACCAACGTGGGCACCGATGCGGATGAGTCCGTTTTCATCAAGGTCCTTGGTAGCCTCCTCGCTGACATTCGGGATGTCAGCGGTGAGTTCCTCTTGGCCGCGCTTGGTATCGCGCACCTCGAGGCTGTACTCTGTCACGTGGAGAGAGGTGAAGACATCCTCGCGGACCACGCGATCGGAAATCACAATGGCGTCCTCGAAGTTGTATCCCTTCCACGGCATGAAGGCAACCTTCATGTTCTGACCGAGCGCGAGCTCGCCAGACTGTGTAGAGTAACCCTCCACCATGATGTCACCTTTCTCAACCCGCATGCCCTTCGTGACGATGGGCTTGAGGTTGATGCAAGTGCCTTGGTTGGTCTTCGCGAACTTGGTGATGTCGTAGACCTTCACATCGTCCTCGAAGGACACCAGACGGTCGTTTTCGTCCATCTGGTAGCGGATGTGGATTTCGTTTCCATCCACGTACTCCACCACACCGTCTCCTTCGGCCGTCACCAGCACGCGGCTGTCGCGGGCTACCTGCCCCTCGAGGCCCGTTCCCACGATGGGGCTGTTCGGGCGCATGAGCGGTACAGCCTGACGCATCATGTTGGACCCCATCAACGCACGGTTGGCGTCGTCGTTCTCGAGGAACGGGATGAGGGAGGCCGCGATGGATGCAATCTGGTTCGGGGCCACGTCGACGTACTTGATCTCCTTCGGAGCGACCAACGGGAAGTCGCCTTGGAGGCGCGCCTTGATGATGTCGTTCTTGAAGGAGCCGTCGTCGTTGAGTCCCACCGTGGCCTGGGCGATGATGGAGTTGTCCTCCTCCTCTGCGCTCAGATACTTGATGCCCTCACCACCGGTCTTGGCCACACCTTCTTCGACCTCGCGGTACGGGGTCTCGATGAAGCCGAGGCGGTTGACTTTGGCGTACACGCAGAGGGAGCTGATCAAACCGATGTTCGGTCCTTCCGGCGTCTCGATGGTGCAGAGGCGGCCATAGTGTGTGTAGTGCACGTCACGGACCTCAAAACCGGCGCGTTCGCGAGAGAGACCACCGGGACCGAGGGCCGAGATGCGGCGCTTGTGCGTCACCTCGCTCAGCGGNTTGGTCTGGTCCATNAACTGNCTCAGCTGGTTCGTTCCGAAGAACGAGTTGATTACTGAGCTCAGCGTNTTGGCNTTGATNAGGTCNGTCGGGGTNAACACCTCNTTGTCGCGCACGTTCATNCGCTCNCGGATGGTNCGGGCCATCCGNGCGAGNCCCACNCCGAACTGGTTGTGGAGCTGCTCGCCCACNGTCCGGATGCGGCGGTTGGAGAGGTGGTCGATGTCGTCCACATCGGACTTCGAGTTCACGAGGTCGATGAGGAACTTGATGATGAGGATGATGTCGTCCTTGGTCAGGGTCCGGGACTCCTCGGCCATGTCGATGCCGAGCTTCCGGTTGATCCGGAAACGGCCCACCTCACCGAGGTCGTAACGCTGCTCGGAGAAGAACAGCTTGTCGATCACACCGCGTGCGGTGTCCATGTCCGGCGGCTCGGCGTTCCGCAGCTGGCGGTAGATGTACTCCACGGCTTCTTTCTCCGAGTTGGACGGGTCCTTCTGGAGGGTGTTGTGGATGATGGCATAGTCGGCCTGGTTGATGTCCTCCTTGTGNAGGATGATGNTCTTGGAACCNGANTCGACGATGAGCTCGATGTGCTCNTTCTCCANNACGGTNTCNCGGTCGAGCACGAGCTCNTTCCGCTCGATGCTGACCACCTCACCGGTNTCCTCGTCCACNAAGTCCTCGATCCAGGTCTTCAACACACGGGCGGCGAGGCGGCGTCCCAACACGCGCTTCACGCCAGCCTTGGAGACCTTGACCTCTTCGGCAAGGTCGAAGATGCCGAGGATATCCCGGTCAGACTCGTATCCGATGGAACGAAGCAGCGTGGTGACGGGAAGCTTCTTCTTCCGGTCGATGTACGCATACATCACGCTGTTGATGTCGGTGGCGAATTCAATCCAGCTGCCCTTGAACGGAATGATCCGTGCACTGTAAAGCTTGGTCCCGTTGGCGTGGCGGCTCTGGCCGAAGAATACACCCGGGGAACGATGCAACTGGTTGACGATGATCCGCTCCGCTCCGTTGACTACGAAAGAGCCACGGGGGGTCATGTAAGGAATGGTGCCCAGGTACACATCTTGGACAATGGTCTCGAAGTCCTCGTGTTCCGGATCGGTACAATACAGTTTCAACTTCGCCTTGAGCGGAACGCTGTGCGTGAGGCCGCGTTCGATGCATTCTTCTATGCTGTAACGCGGGGGGTCAATGAAGTAATCGAGGAACTCGAGCACGAACTGATTGCGCGTGTCCGTGATGGGGAAGTTCTCGTTGAACACCTTGAACAGGCCTTCACTCTCACGGTCTTCCGGTTTGGTTTCAAGCTGGAAGAACTCGCGGAAGGACCGGAGCTGGATGTCAAGGAAATCCGGATAGGCGAGGTCCGGTGTGGTGCTGGCGAAAGAGTGTCGCTGCTGCAGTTGGGGCGTCAACATGGGGGCGGCTGTTGGGAGGGGTTCAAATCGCAGACGGTGCAGGTGGGTTTTGGGGGCGCACCCTCGATATGGGGTACAAGAAGGTCAGACCGGGACCTGCGCCCAGCCTGACCTTCTGAAATTCAGCGAGTTGTGATCTTACTTGATCTCAACCTCAGCTCCGGCTTCCTCGAGTTGGGTCTTGAGGGCCTCGGCCTCGTCCTTGGCAACGCCCTCCTTGAGGGTGGCGGGTGCGCCGTCAACGATGCCCTTGGCCTCCTTCAGGCCCTGGCCGGTCAGCTCTTTGACGAGCTTCACGACGGCGAGCTTGGAGCCACCAGCGGACTTGAGGATTACGTCGAACTCGGACTTCTCCTCGCCACCGCCGCCTTCGCCACCGCCAGCGGCGGGACCAGCGACAACGGCTGCGGCGGCTGCCGGCTCGATGCCATACTCTTCCTTGAGGATTTCTGCGAGCTCGTTCACCTCCTTGACGGTCAGGTTCACCAGCTCTTCTGCCATGGTTTTCAAATCAGCCATGATATGATGTATTGGGGTTTGCTTATTTGTTGAGTTGGGGTGTCAAAGTCAAGCTTCGCGTTCGCCAAGTGCTTTGACCAGTCCGGAAATGGTGTTGCCACTGGATTGCAGTGCGCCGAGGACGTTGCGCATCGGGCTCTGGAGGAGGCCGACGAGTTCTCCGAGGAGCTCGTCTTTGCTCTTGATCTCCGTGAGGGCCTTCAGCTGGTCGTCACCGATGTACACTGCTTCCTCGACGTAGGCGCCCTTCAGGGTCGGACGCTCACTGTTCTTGCGGAACTCCTTGATGAGCTTGGCGGGCGCGTTGCCCACTGTGCTCGTCATCAGAGCGGTTTGCCCTTTCAGCACGTCGTACAGCTCGCCGTATTCACGGCCTTCCGTACGCTCCATCGCAATGCGAAGCAGGGTGTTCTTCACCACTTGCATCTTGATTTCGGCCTTGTAGCATTCTCCACGCAACTTCGTCGTGTCGGCAGAATTCAGACTCGAAGCATCCGTCAGGTACACCACATTGGCGTCCTGCAGCAATTCCTGGAGCTCCGTGATCGCTTGGTTTTTCTCTTCGCGTGTCATGGATACCTGGATTAGCTGTTGAGGGACTTCGATTCAATCCGGACACCCGGGGACATCGTGGAGCTCATGTAGACGCTCTTGATGTAGGTGCCCTTCGCAGCAGACGGGCGCAAGCGCATCAAGGTCTGAAGGACTTCGTTGGCATTCTCCGAGAGCTTCTCCTTGGAGAAACTCACCTTCCCGACGGAAGCATGGATGATGCCGTACTTGTCCACCTTGAAATCGATCTTGCCCGCCTTAACATCTTGGACGGCCTTCGCGACATCCATCGTGACTGTACCCGATTTCGGGTTGGGCATGAGGCCACGGGGTCCGAGAACTCGGCCCAAGGCACCCACTTTGCCCATCACTTGAGGGGTCGTGATGATCACATCCACATCGGTCCATCCGCCTTTGATCTTCTCGACATATTCATCGAGACCAACATGGTCCGCTCCAGCCTCCTTGGCCTCCGCTTCCTTATCGGGATTGCAGAGTACGAGCACGCGGACGTTCTTACCGCTTCCGTGAGGAAGGGAGACCGTGCCACGCACCATCTGGTTGGCTTTGCGCGGATCCACGCCGAGGCTGACGGCGAGGTCGACGGAGCTATCGAACGTCGTGGAGGAAATTTCCTTCACGATGCCGGCTGCTTCGTCAAGCGAGTACGCTACGTCCACGTCGAACTTGTCGAGCGCGGCCTTGCGTTTGCGTGTCAGTTTTGCCATTGTGTCTGATGATTGGCGATCAGAAAGGCGAATCGCCGGTCACGTTCAGCCCCATGCTCCTTGCCGTTCCAGCGACCACCTTCATGGCGGATTCGATGGAGAAGCAATTGAGATCGGGCATCTTGTCTTCTGCAATGGTGCGGACTTGGTCCCACGTCACTTTGCCCACCTTCTGTCGGTTGGATTCCGAAGAACCCTTCTTGATTTTGGCGGCTTCCATGAGTTGCACTGCTGCAGGGGGGGTCTTGATGATAAAGTCGAAAGACTTGTCATTGTAGACCGTGATGACCACCGGGAGAACTTTGCCTGCCTTGTCCTGGGTACGCCCATTGAACTGCTTGCAAAACTCCATGATGTTCACACCCGCCGCACCGAGTGCAGGACCAACCGGCGGTGAGGGGTTGGCAGCGCCACCTCTCACTTGCAGTTTGACCAACTTGGCGACTTCTTTAGCCATGGATCTATTGTTTATGATGAACAGGTCGGCCGCAGTGTCCAGGGAAGCATTCTGGGACAGGGCACGGGACGTCCTGGCTGTTCCTTGTTTGGATTGGTTTCAGTAACTCTTCGATTCAGCGTTCGCTTCAGCTCTCCTTCTCCACTTGGAGGAAGCCCAGCTCGACTGGGGTCTTCCTTCCGAAAATCTTCACCATCACTTTCAGCTTGCGCTTCTCCTCGTTGATTTCTTCGATGGTGCCGTGGAATCCGTTGAATGGGCCATCGCCCACCTTCACGGTCTCCCCGACCTTGTATGGAATCGCCAATTCCTCCTCACTCTCGGCCAACTCATCCATCCGTCCAAGCATGCGACTCACCTCGTGGGCACGCAGTGGAAGCGGATCTCCTCTTTTCTCAGCGCCAAGAAAACCGATGACGCTCGGCGTGTTGCGGATAACATGTGGTACTTCACCCACCAGCGCGCATTCTACGAACACATAGCCCGGGAAGTGGTTCCGCTCCTTGGTGACCTTTTTGCCGTTGCGGATTTGCAACACCTTCTCCGTCGGAATCAAAATCTGACCCACGTAGTCGGACAAGCCGGCCGCGGAGATCTCGGACTCAAGGAAATCCTTGGCCTTGTTCTCCTGCCCGCCGATGGCGCGCACGACGTACCACTTCTTGTCGATCTCACTCATGGTCTTGACCCCGTTCAAATGACGTAGGTGTAAATCATACCGATGACCCCTTGCCAGAGGCTGTCAGCATTGTTCACACCAAATGCCCAGTCCATGGCGAACACGATGCCCGCAATGACCAGGGAAGCGACGAACACCAGCACGGACGCCTCCTGCAATTGCTTGGGGCCGGGCCAGGTCACGCGCTCCACCAATTCGGTGTAGCTGTCCTTCACATATTCGATGACGTTTGCCATATCGATGGGGTTTTGCACGGGCAGCAGGACTCGAACCTGCAACCAACGGTTTTGGAGACCGCTACTCTACCAATTGAGCTATGCCCGTAGACGGCGAAAGAAGATGCCCGGTTGGGCACCTTCTTTCCCCTGTTGTTGTCAGTTAAAAACCGGGGCTCAGCCGAGCACCTCGGTCACCTGTCCGGCGCCCACGGTACGGCCACCCTCACGGATGGCGAAACGCAGACCCGGGGACATGGCTACACCGTAGATGAGCTCCACGGAGATGGTCACGTTGTCACCAGGCATCACCATCTCGCGGCCTGCCTCGAGGTGGATCTCTCCGGTCACGTCCGTCGTGCGGAAGTAGAACTGCGGACGGTACTTGTTGTGGAACGGCGTGTGTCGGCCACCCTCTTCCTTCTTGAGGATGTAGACCTCAGCCTTGAACTTGCTGTGGGGAGTGACGGTGCCAGGAGCGGCGATCACCATGCCACGCTTGATGTCCTTCTTGTCGATACCGCGGAGCAAGAGCCCCACGTTGTCGCCAGCCTCACCACGGTCGAGAATCTTGCGGAACATCTCCACTCCCGTGATGGTGGACTTCATACCGTCGGCGTTGAGACCGAGGATATCGATTTCGTCTCCGGTGTTGATGATGCCAGTCTCGATGCGGCCGGTGGCTACGGTTCCACGACCCGTGATCGTGAAGACGTCCTCGACGGACATGAGGAACGGCTTCTCGTTGTCGCGAACGGGCAACTCGATGTACTCGTCCACAGCCTTCATGAGCTCGAGAACGGTGTCGACCCACTTTTGCTCGCCGTTGAGGGCGCCGAGAGCGGAGCCCATGATGCAAGGCACGTTGTCTCCGTCGTACTCGTAGAAGCTGAGGAGCTCACGCACCTCCATCTCGACGAGCTCGAGCAACTCCTCATCATCGACCATGTCGACCTTGTTGAGGAAGGGGACGATGCGCGGCACACCCACCTGACGTCCGAGCAGGATGTGCTCACGGGTCTGGGGCATCGGGCCATCCGTGGCGGCCACAACAAGGATGGCGCCATCCATCTGGGCTGCACCCGTTACCATGTTCTTCACGTAGTCCGCGTGACCTGGACAGTCAACGTGGGCGTAGTGGCGATTCTCCGTAGCGTACTCGACATGGGAGGAGTTGATGGTGATACCACGCTCCTTTTCCTCGGGAGCGTTGTCAATCTGGTCGAAGGAGGAAGCCTCGCTGAAACCAGCGTCAGCCAGCACTTTCGTGATGGCGGCGGTGAGGGTCGTCTTGCCGTGGTCAACGTGACCGAGGGTCCCGATGTTCACGTGCGGCTTGGAACGATCAAACGTTTCTTTAGCCATTTTGGTGGTTGTTTAAGGTTTACGTTAAATAAAGATGTGCTTTCGATGGAGCCAATGACGGGAATTGAACCCGTGACCTCTTCCTTACCAAGGAAGCGCTCTACCCCTGAGCTACATCGGCGTGACGGTGTCGCCCCGTTGGGCGGACCTGGAGCGGAAGACGAGATTCGAACTCGCGACATTCAGCTTGGAAGGCTGACGCTCTACCAACTGAGCTACTTCCGCTTGTTTGTGGGGGTAATAGGATTCGAACCTATTCAGTCATAGACAACAGATTTACAGTCTGCCCCGGCTCTCCAACTCCGGCGTACCCCCCTTTTTGGGTCATGTGGACGGTGATGGAGCCGGTGGAGGGATTCGAACCCCCGACCCGCTGATTACAAATCAGCTGCTCTGGCCAACTGAGCTACACCGGCCTTGTCAAAGAACAGGGCCATAAAAAGCCCTCCCCGTTTTAGGGAGGGCAAATGTAGTGCAGAAAAGCTTCGCTACAAGGGGGAGTCAACTTCTGTTATCTCCCAATTCGCGAACGGCTCAAGCCGCCTTGCCGCGAACTTTTTCCAACTGTCGTCTTAAGGCTTCCACCGCGTCTGTGGTGGCCTCCTCGAAACTGCTCGCACGACGTCCACTGTGGAGGTCAGGACCGGGCAAACCGAGGGTCACTTCTACCCGTTTGTTCTCCCGTTCGTGGTTCCGATCAACACGCAAGTGAACGTCGGCCGTCTGAATACCCGGATGAAACAAGGTCAGCTTTTGGAGCTTTTCCTGGATGAAACGGACCAAGGCACTGTCGGCCTTGAAGTGGATGGATTGGACTTGTA
>NYTZ01000053.1 GCA_002683735.1 Flavobacteriales bacterium | reverse complement strand
AACACGGCGCAGGATGGCACCCCGCTCTTCCTGACCGCCAACCACTGCCTTGGTGGCAGTGTGGCGAACTGGACTTTCGTCTTCAACCACGAAACGGAAGGCTGCACCGGCAACAACGGACCGACCAACCAGGTCGTTAGTGGTGCCGACCTGCTTGTGAGCAATGGCAGCTCCGACTTTGGATTGCTCCTGCTGGACGAAACCCCGCCAGAGAGCTACGACGTCTTCTACGCCGGGTGGGACGGGACGGACGCCGAGACCGTCCAGAACGCCACCTGCATCCACCACCCCAGTGGCGATCTCAAGAAGATCTGCTTCGAGGAGGACGCTCCGTACCACTACAATGCCGGAGGTGCGGCCGTCTGGTGGATCGACGCCTGGGAAGATGGCGTCACCGAGCCTGGCTCCTCCGGCTCCCCGCTCTTCGACCAGAACCACCGCGTCATCGGCCAACTCTACGGAGGGTCCGCGGCGTGTGCCGGCAACCAGAACAACGGCCAATTCGACTACTACGGCCGCATGGGCGTCAGCTTCAACAACGGCATCACCGAGTACCTCGATCCACTCGACCTCGGGTTGGAGGTGCTGGACGGCTACCCGAGCGCGGGCTGCGTCACCTCGTTTGCCCTCGACCTCGGATTGGGCATCGCCAGCGCACCGGAGGGCGTCCTGTGCGGCGGTGGCGATGTGACCATTGAAGTGAACCTGAGCAACTTCGGTACGGACCCCGTCACGTCTGCCATCATCGGATACTCCGTGGACGGTGGCCCGGAACAGACCACCAACTGGAGCGGCAACCTCGCCCAGTACGAAGTGGCGACCCTCGCCATTCCAGCCATTGCGGCTGGAGACGGCACCACCGAAGTGGACATCTACGTGATCGCCATCAACGGTACGGACGACGAGAACGGCTTCAACGACGCCGTCACCGTCGAGTTCACCGCTTTCGAAGGGGACACGTATGACTTCACCTTCCAGCTGGTGCTGGACGACTACGGGAGCGAGACCACTTGGGAAATCCGCCGATTCGGAACCGTGGTGTACTCGGGCGGCCCTTACGAGGATGGACAGGACCAAGAAGTCATTTCCATCCCGATGTGCCTCGAAGACGGGTGCTACATCCTCGAAGTAGAGGATAGCTATGGCGACGGCATGTGCTGCGACTACGGAGAAGGCAGCTTCACCGTCCTCGATCCGCAAGGCGATGTCGTCTTGACCGGAGGAGAATTCGACGACAGCACCATCGACCAGTTCTGCACGGATGAGATGTCAGTGGGAGAGCGCTCCGTAGGCCGCCTTCGTGCGGTGCCCAACCCGGCCACCGACCGCATTGTCCTGGTCGACCTACCTCGCGGAGCGACAGTCATCGCGACGGACCTGTTGGGCCGGCCAGTGTGCGCCCCGAACCGGATGGATGCCGGCAACGTACTCGCCACCGATGGCTGGCCACGGGGCTGGGTGCTGATCCGGGCAGAATTCGACGGCGGGGTCACCACCTCCCGGGTGCTGCTTCGCTGATGTGCACCGCACGCCCCCTCTTCTGGATGTCCCTTGTCGTGCTCGCCGGCTGCGCGTCAAACCGAACAGGCAATGGTACGTTCAACGCCCACATCTCGAGCCCATTCGACATCGTGGAGGCCGTGGTGAGGGGGGATAGCCTGTGGACCACGTTGCGCTATGGCGGGGGATTCCGAACACACACGTTTGCCCTCGAGGCCACCGGGGCTGCCACCAAATCCCTGCCGCGCCAACAACCCCTTCGCCTGGTGCACGACGCCGATGGGGATATGGGGCGCGCCTTGATTTCTGAAGACCGCAGCTTTGACCTGCGTCCATTCCGGGACCCCGGCCGAGGCATGATTGTCTTGCGGTTGGAAGGCTGGCATGGCCGACTGGAATACACCTACACCCCGTGATGTTCGAGGCAGCCCCCATCGCGTGGGCGCTGGCCTTGTCCATCCCGGCGCTACTCCGGATCACTTGGGACCTGCTTATGGCGCGCGGCTGGTCCCGCTGGAAGAAGCGTACCCTGGCGCCTCCTTCTTCGGTTGCCGACCCTGCGGTCAGCCTCATTCTGTGCGTCCACAACGACCTCGATGCACTCCAGACAATCTGGCCCTGCTGGACCGGGCAGCAGTTCCCGGACCATTGGACCGTGCAGTGGGTCGTGGTGGACGACGGAAGCACCGACGGCACCGACGACTGGCTGCGGCATTCGGCCGCGCAGGATGCCCGCATCACGGTGGTCCATCACCCCAAACGGAGCCCAGGCAAGAAGGGGGCGCTGGCAGCCGGCATTGCAGCCGCTGTCCATGACCGGTTGGTCCTGACCGATGCCGACTGCAGACCAAGTTTGCGCTGGGCGCATTCCTTGGCCTCCACACTCGGCCATGCTGGGCACGCCCCCCACATCGCCTTCGGGGCGAGCCTCCCAGAAGGTGGCCCGGTCCTGCTCCAGTTTGACGCCCTTCGCATCGCCTGGCAATCCATGACCGAGGCGGCGCTCGGCCGGGGCTACATGGCCACGGGACGGAACCTGGCTTACCGCAAGTCGACCTGGACCCAACTGGATGGATTCGCCGCCCACATGGACCTCGCCAGCGGGGACGACGACTTGTTCGTTCAGCAAGCCTTGGCGGCGGGACTCGAATTGCTCCCCGTCACGGCTGGCCCGGAGGCGCGCAACCCGACGGCCCCTGCCCGAACGGTTCGAGAGGGCTTTCACCGGAAACGGCGCCATTTGACAACCGCCCCCCGATACACCATGGCGACAGCCCTTCGACTCACAGTGGACGCGGCCCTCGACCTCATGGTGGGTTTGCTGGGGCTTTCTGCCCCCCTCCTTTTGCACAACGGGGGATGGATACCCTTCGTGACCGCCGCTTCGGCCCTCCTCGTTCGCGCCACTACCTTGTCAACGTTCGCCAAGGACCAAGGGCTGTCCGCCGCAGCCGGACCCTTTGCCATCGCATGGGGGCCGGTCCGCTGGGCAGGGCTCGCACTGGCCACCCTGTCGAACTTCACCTCATCGCCGACATGGACGCAGCGGGCACCGACAAGACGGTCGTGATCGACCACCTCTCCGACAAGGCCAAGTATGACTACGGCCTGATTCGACGCGCTTTGGACCACCACGACCAAGGCGCTTTTGCAGAGCTCATGGAGCGCTACCGCGAGCCCATCTTCTACATGCTGGTCAAGATGGTCCACAACCAGGACGACGCAGAGGACCTGATGATCGAAACCTTCGGAAAGGCCTTCCGCCGTCTGAAGCAATACAGCCCCAAATTCGCCTTCTCCACCTGGCTTTTCAAGATTGCCTCGAACGGCGCCATCGACTTCATCCGCAAGAAGCGCATCAAGGCACTCAGCCTCGACAAGGGCTTCACGGATTCCGAAGGCGACACCATGGAGATTCAAGTGGCCGATGACGGCCTGGATCCGGGTCAAAGTCTGGAGAAACAAGAGCGCATGAACAAGATGCGCCAGGTGGTGGCCCAGCTCAAGCCACGCTACCGCCGTCTCGTGGAACTGCGGTACTTCGAAGAGTACAGTTACGATGAGATCAGCCAGGAGCTCAACCTGCCGCTCGGCACGGTGAAGGCGCAACTCTTCCGCGCCCGCGACATCATGGCAGGGGTCCTGGAAATCGACCGCGAGCAGTTCTGACCGTGGCCCCGACGGAATCCGATTTCCGCGCTGTTGATGCCTTAATCGACGCCCTCCAGTGTGAGGCCCGTGGTTTCGGCACCCCCATCCCCGCCATCACCGAAGATCAGCGCACCCAACTTGCCCGACTCTCTCCCCTCTACCGCGAGTGGAATGCGCGCATCAACGTCATTTCGCGCAAGGACATGGACGCGTTTTTCTCCCGGCACGTCCTGCACAGCCTCTCCATAGCGCGTGTGCTGCGCCCCGAACCGAACGCCCGCATCCTCGATGTGGGAACCGGTGGCGGGTTTCCCGGCATTCCGCTCGCCATCCTCTTTCCCGAGGCTGACTTCACCCTGTGCGATTCCATCGGTAAAAAAATCAAAGTGGTGGATGCGGTGTCCAGGGAACTGGGCCTTCAAAATGTGCGCAGTATGTGGGGCCGGGCAGAAAGCCTGACGGACCGCCCGCCGTTCGATTTCATCGTCAGTCGGGCCGTGACCCGAATGCCCGCTTTCCTCGACTGGGTGCGTCCACTAGTGAACGACACCCACCGGCATGGGCTGCCCAATGGGGTGTTGTATCTGAAAGGAGGTGACCTGGAAGCGGAGATGGACCCGGTCCGGGAACCGGTGACGTCATGGAACCTGAGGGAAGTCCTGAAGGACGAATTCTTCGAGACCAAGCGGCTGCTGCACGTGGCGCTGGGCTGAAAAAGAATGAAGGGGGCATTTCTGCCCCCTCCGAAACCTGCAAGGATATTGAAACCGATACAGCATGAAGCTGCATCCATGTTTATGACGGACACGAATCCAATCGTTGCCTCTCCGTCGAAAAAAAAATTCAGCTCGCCGCAAAAGCCCGGTTTTCCTGTGAATTCACTCGTGGCCCTTTCCCGGTGCGGAGCCGAACAGGCGGTTAAATTCACGCCCCAATGAGTGAGGATCACCCTCTTCCACCTCGAATGGACCCCAAAGCCATGGAAGCCCTGGGCAAAAACACCATTGCCGAGGCCATCGGTTTGGAGATCCTCGAAGTGGAACATGGTCGCGTCGTGGGACGACTCCCAGTCGATGCCCGCACCCATCAACCTTACGGCTTGTTGCATGGTGGCGCCAGTGTGGTGCTGGCCGAGACCCTCGGCTCCGTGGGCTCCCACTTCATTGCCGCCCCTCTCGGCAAGGCCGCCGTCGGCATTGAAGTCAACGCCAACCACCTCCGCGGGGCCCGCAGCGGATGGGTAACCGGCACCGCTACCCTTCACCACGAAGGCGGGCGCCTCCACGTGTGGCACATCGACATCCGGGACGAACGGAACCGGGCCATCTGCGCCAGCCGACTGACGGTCATGCTGGTCCCCCAAGCCGCCGGACAACGGCCCTCTGAATGAAGACCGCGCATCCCTCCGACCCCATGGTGCTGTTTCACCGTCCCGGCGCATCCCATTTGGAGCGCCTCATTCCGGCTGAGGGAGGCCCAGTTGGATTTCGCATGCACCCTTGGGAAGGATCGCAGGGACAAGGCGACTTAATGTTGCGCGGCACGCTCGTGCGGGATGCAGCGGTATTCGGCGATGAACGTCCGTTCAACAAACCCGCAGCCCGCGCACTATCTGGGACCTCCCGCGAAGCACACATCCAAGCCGTACGACATGCCATTGCCGCCATTGCTGAAGGCACCCTCGAAAAAGTGGTGGTGTCCAGCATTCTCACGGTGGAAGCCGCCGACCTCGACGCGGAGGCCGTGGTGCGGCGCTTGTCCCAAGCCCACCCCGACTCGTTCAGCTGGCTGGTGCGCCACCCGGAAATCGGCACATGGTTCGGTTCTTCCCCGGAGCCTCTAGTGCAAGGCCAATGGCCCCAACTCAGTACGGCCTGTCTGGCTGGAACCCGAATGGCGCACACCGGCTCCCAGAGTGATCCCTGGACCGACAAGGAGCGCCATGAACAGCAATTGGTCACGGACTCGGTCCTCAACGCCTTGCAACAATCCGGTTGCCGCAACATTCAAGCCGGCGAGCGCATGACCGTCCGTTATGGCCCCATCGAACACCTGCGTACGATGGTCACCTTCGACGCCGATGGAGCCCTAGGCGACGTCATGGCCGCCCTGCACCCCACCCCCGCCGTCGGCGGCACGCCACGGGCGGCTGCGCTGGCGTTCATCGACCGCCATGAAGACCACGATCGGGCTTACTACACCGGATGGGTCGGACTGGAGGATGGAGACGACATCGCCTACTTCGTCAACTTGCGCTGCGGATGCCTCGAGGGCCACCGCCTCTCTGCCTACGCCGGCGGCGGAATCACAGCGGGGTCCGATCCGGAGGCGGAATGGCAGGAAACCCGCAACAAATTGCGGTCTGCGCTCGACCCCATAGTCCATTGGCCCGAATGACCCCCGCTTTTCCTTCTGATGCCCGCGCCTCAGCCCGCCTCCTCGTGGAGGGGTTGGCCGCACGGGGATTGGAAGCGGCCGTGTTGAGCCCAGGCTCACGCAATGCCCCCCTCATTCAAGCCTTCGAGGCGCAGGGCATCCCCTGCGTCATCGCGCTGGATGAGCGCGCCGCGGCTCACCATGCGCTGGGCCTGTCCTTAGCACTGAACCGACCAGTGGCCGTGGTCTGCACAAGTGGAACGGCGGCCCTCAACCATGCTCCGGCCCTTGCAGAAGCCGAACGGACTGGCCTGTCCCTAATCAGCCTGACGGCCGATCGCCCGGCCGGTGCAGCTGACCAATGGGAGAGTCAGACCCTCGTTCAGGACGGCATTCACGCCCCCCATGTCCGCGCCTCCTTCAGCTGGAGTGCGAAGACCACCCCCGACCCAACTGCCACGTTGGACGCCATGGCCACGGCTTGGACTTCGGGACCGATCCACGTCAACTGCCCTTTTGCAGAACCGCTCTATCCGGACACGGCCACCACGCCATTCGCCCCTCGTCCATGGTCCACTCCGAAAGGACCCGGGACAGCAGTGTCCACCGTCGATGCCAACGAAATGGCCCATTGGCTAAGCACGCTTCAAAACGCCATGGATCAGGGAAAGCGCATCCTGTTGCTCGGGGGCACGCAATCCCACGCCCTGTCGCGGGCCACGCTGGACACATGGGCGCGCAACGCGATCCTTGCCGGCGACAGCACCAGTGGATTGGGGGGCCACCCCGACGCCATCGTCGCCACCGACCGGTGGATGCACGGCCAGCGCAAATCCGGCGGGCTGGACCGGCCGGACCTCGCAATCACTTTTGGCGCCCCCATCCTCTCCAAGGCCCTGCGCCATTGGCTCCGGGAAGGGCGCATCGCGCAACTTCACCTCGACCCTGGCGGCCGCGCCCCCCGGGCGTTTAACGGCGAACTGACTGCATTCCGTCTGCCCATTGCAGCCGCGTTGGATGCCGCCGCCCGAAAGTGGGCGGACCGCGCGCCCAATGTCAATTGGGCGGGTCCCTGGCACGCGCTGGAGCAGCGGCTGCGCACCGCCCACGCTCCTGCTCTTGCAGCTGCCCCTTGGTCTGACCTCACGGTGCACGCCGCATTGCACGCCGCCCTGCCCGCTGAGGCAGAGCTCCACCTCGCCAATTCCACCCCGGTGCGGTATGCACAGCTGTTTCACGATCCAACGCGCCGACAGCCCTGGTCCAACCGGGGGGTAGCCGGCATCGACGGCTGTACNNCCACGGCTGTCGGTGCGGCATTGGCAGGCCAATCCGTGACGCTCATCTCGGGGGATCTCGGCTTCCTNTACGATGCCAACGCCTTCCACGTGCACCCGTTGCCCGCGTCGCTGCGCATCGCCGTCATCCACAATGGCGGCGGCGGCGTATTCCGGTGGTTGCCCGGACCGGTCCGCACCGGATTGCTCCCCACACATTTCGAGATGCGCCACGGTTTGGAATTGCATGCGGTCTGTGACCTGCACGGCCTCGAACACCAACGCGTGGAGACCGCCGAAGCCCTAAACGCCGCCCTTGAGGACTGGTGGTCAGACAGCGAAGTCCCGCGTGTCTTAGAGATCGCCACACCCCCGGAGCGGAGTGCCGAGGCCCATCGGGCATACATGGAGGGGGTCAGCGCGTAATTTCGCGGCATGAGCAACGTACGCGTCTGGCAGGAAATCAAGTCCTACGAGGACATCCGATTTGAATTCTTCGAGGGCATCGCCCGCATCACCATTGACCGACAAAAGGTTTACAATGCCTTCCGTCCCGAAACCAACATGGAGATGCTCGATGCCATGGACATCGCCCGGGAACGCAACGACATCAGCGTCGTGGTCCTGACCGGAGCGGGAGACAAGGCATTCTGCAGTGGCGGAGACCAAAACGTCAAAGGCACCGGGGGATACATCGGTGGCGACGGGGTGCCCCGCCTCAACGTGCTCGACTTACACAAGAAAATCCGCTCTCTGCCCAAGCCCGTCATCGCGGCGGTCAACGGCTACGCCATTGGAGGTGGCCATGTCCTGCATGTGGTCTGCGACCTCTCCATTGCGTCCGAAAACGCCATTTTCGGCCAGACCGGCCCTAAGGTGGGCAGCTTCGACGCCGGTTTCGGATCGAGCTACCTCGCGCGCCACGTGGGCCAGAAGAAAGCCCGCGAGATCTGGTTCCTCTGCGAGCAATACTCAGCCCGGGAAGCCGAGGCCATGGGCCTCGTCAACACCGTGGTGCCGCTGGAGAAGTTGGAGGACACGTATGTGAAGTGGTGCAAGACCATCATGAAGCGTTCCCCGCTCGCCATCCGCATGATCAAGCGAGGACTCAATGCCGAGCTCGACGGCCAAGCCGGTCTGATGGAATTCGCCGGGGACGCCACCCTCATGTACTACTTGATGGAAGAAGCACAGGAGGGCAAGAACGCCTTCCTCGAGAAGCGCGATCCGGACTTCCAGCAGTACCCCAAATTCCCCTGACCCCGACATGGTCCGGGACTACATCCAGGCTGCGCGCTTGCGCACCCTGCCCCTCGCGAGCGCTTGCGTCCTGACCGGCGGCGCGTTGGCAGGGGCCACTGGGAACGTTGGGTTCTCCAGGTTCATCCCGCTCTTCATCGGCTGCCTGCTGACAGTGGTCCTGCTGCAGGTCCTGGCCAACTTCGCCAACGACCTCGGGGACTTTGAAAACGGTGCTGACCGCGCCGAGGGCAGTGAACGGTCCGACCGCTCCGTGGCCTCGGGCCGCATCGCGGCGGGCCAAATGAAGCAGGCCGTTTGGATCACCGCTGGACTGGCTTTTGTCACCGGGGTGGCCACGGTGCTGCTCGCTGTTGGCGATGCCTGGCTCACCCTGCTCAAGTGGGTCGTCACCGGCCTCGCCTCCATCGCCGCTGCCTACTCCTACACGGCGGGCAAGCGGCCTTATGGCTACAGTGGACTGGGGGACATAGGCGTGCTCGTCTTCTTTGGCTTTGTTGGAGTGGCTGGAACCGCTGCTCTGATCACCGGCGACTTTGAGCCCCTCTGGCTCTTGCCGGCCACCACCATTGGTATGCTCAGCGTGGCTGTCCTCAACCTCAACAATCTCCGCGACCACCGGTCCGATGCCGAAACCGGCAAACACACCCTGGTCGTCTACATGGGCTTCCAATCCGGGAAAGTCTACCACGCAGCCCTGCTCATCGGAGCCTGGTCCGCACTCCTCGCCTTCTGGGTGCTGGACGGCGCCGGACCGTGGCGGGGCCACCTCTGGTATGGGCTATTCGGCATTGTGCATGCTCGCCACCTCGCTTTTGTCTTCAGAACCGAAGACCCGGCCAAGCTCGATGGTGAATTGAAGAAAATCGCCCTGAGCACCTTCGCCATTTCCCTGTTCCTCTTCCTCAGCGCAACCGCATGACCGGTCTCGAAATCCGCATCGTAGAGCGTGCGCTCCAATTCAAAAAGCCCGCTGGCACCTCCCGTGGCGTGCTCACCGAGAAGCCCAGCTTCTATGTGATTGCCCGAGACCTGGAAGAAGATGGCCGGATCGGCATTGGAGAATGCAGCCTGATTCCGGGCCTCTCCCCGGAGAGCGAACTGCGGGCCCGCATCGAACTTAAAAAGCTCGCCGCGTCGGGCACGCTGGACCCCAAGGCGATAAGCCTGCAATATCCCGCCGTCCGGTTTGCCGCAGAAATGGCATTGATTGACCTGCTCAATGAGGGCGATCGCACGCTCTTCCCCGGCCCCTTCACGGAAGGACGCCTCGTGCCCATCAACGGCCTCATCTGGATGGGCGAGCCTGCGGACATGGTGGCCCAAGCCGAATCTCTGCTCGAACGCGGCTTCAACACACTCAAACTCAAGGTGGGCGCATTGGATTTCGAAAAGGAATTAGAATGCCTCCAAGCCATCCGTTCCATGGCCCCGGCCTCTGAGGTCACCTTGCGCCTCGATGCCAACGGAGGACTGGACGATGAGGATCTCTCCGTGACGCTCGGAAAGCTCGATCGGCTCGCCACTTTCGAAATCCACAGCATGGAGCAACCCATCCGTCCCGGGCAATGGAAAAAGATGCAAAAAGTGTGCATCGGGTCGCCGATCCCCATTGCCCTAGACGAGGAGCTCATTGGGGTCCACGACACCGACCTGCGGCGCAACCTGCTCCACATCATCAAGCCGCACTTCATCATCCTCAAGCCCAGCCTCATCGGAGGCTTGGTCGAAGCCAACCACTGGATCGACCTCGCTGCGGAAGTCGAGGCCGGATGGTGGGCCACCAGCGCGTTGGAGAGCAACATCGGTCTCAACGCCATTGCCCAATGGGCAGCAGACGCCATTGCGGATGACCCCCACCCGATGCCACAGGGGCTCGGCACGGGCAACCTGTTTACCAACAACCTGCCCTCTCCGCTGGTCGTGGCCGACGGCAACCTGCGGATGGACACCCCCAAGGCGCAAGCCAACGGCAAGCTCCAAACATGGGACCTCAGCTCCATTCTGGGA
>NYTZ01000052.1 GCA_002683735.1 Flavobacteriales bacterium | reverse complement strand
CATCGGGAGTGTCGCCATCCGGGTCGTCTTCTTGGACGCAGACCGCCATACCGGCTTCACGGAGGACATGGACCAGCCCGTCGAATTCCTCTTGTGCAGCCGTGATGGCGTCCAGTTCGGCATCGGCCTGTTGTTGGTACGCATTGTTGACGGCCGTCTGCTCATTCATTCGGAATGAGGCGGGCCGAATCATCAGCAGGAGGTCTGCGCTCTGGCGGTGGAGGGGAGAAGCTTCGCTCATGTTCAGTGGCGGAGGAGGGGAAGGGTGGTGCAACGGAAGAGACCGCCCATTTTTCCGACGTGGTGCATGGGGACCTCAATCAACCGGTATCCGCGGCTTCGAAGCGCATCCGAGATGCGGTTAAACCGCGGGTCGATCAGCAGGGTTTCCGGATCGAGGTGAAGGAGGTTGCTGTGCAGAAGCGCGGCCTCTTGCAGCGAAATGTTCAGGGTGTGGCTGAACCTGGAAAGCAGCCCGTTCAGCTGCTGCGCATCGAGGAAAGCGTCTTGGCAGACAATGGCTTCACCTTGTCCGAGGGGCATGAAGGCGCAGTCCAGGTGAAGGGCGCACCGCAAGGGGTTGCGGTCGTGTTTGTGCAATTCTAGCCCGATGACCTGCTTGTCGGGGAAGGTGTCCGAGAGGAAGTCCAACGCACCTGCATTGGTCCTCGCGGTTTTGAGGGATACGAGTTCGGGTTGTCGTGTTACTCCCACGGCGATGGTGTCTCCAAGGAGTAGCACATCGCCCCCTTCCATGCGGACGTTGGCTGGTAGGTTGTAGACAGGTTGTCCTTCGAGAAGCGGAGAAATGCCTGCCCATTCGTCGGCCCGGTCTTCAATCATGGCGGACCGNAAGAATCGGTCTTCTATGACCATCCCGACATCTCGGGCGAACACCTGCTCGAGTTCAGGCTGGTCGATGGGGCGGACGACTTCCACGCCGTGTTTGGTCAGGACNGACGCCAACCCATCTAGTTGAAGCTCAACTTGAGCATGAGACGGGTAGTTCCCTTGTTTCAAGTGGTAGTAAGAGGTCGGGTCAAAGGCAGTCTTTTCGGATGCAGGTGTGCCCATGTCTCGGCCATGGCCCACCACGACCCTCTTCAATTCACCCCATTCTGTATCGACTTGACAGGCCATGTTGGATCAGTGTGCCGCAGCGCCTGAAATGTCAATGAAAGCGGGGCCCCACCAAAGACGGCTGTCCAGGGAAAAAATGCCGGCTCGCACCGAAGGGNCCACCGACATGTGAGCCATGGCCGTGGCGGAGTCTGCCACGTCGAGCAAGGCAAAGCCACGCAGGGCCCGTTCATCTACGAANTGCCCCACGAGGCGCATGATGCCTGCATTGGACTGGAGGTCCAGGTGGGCCAAGTGCCCCGCCATGGTCAAGTCCATTTGCGCGGAATCCATGTCCGGCCNCTGAGGAATGCGGTTCACGGTGACGAATGGGTAGGCTTTCATGTCCCAGCCGTCTGTGAATCGAGAGTCCCCGTCGGAGACTGCGACGCCATCCTTGGCATGGAGCATGGAGCAACCGACAGAAACCATGGCGATCACGAGTGCCGTGTTGAGGAAGCGAAGCGCCATCATCGACCGGAGACGCGGGGACGGGATTCCAGGGTGCCGAACTCGGACTGGTGGGCTTCCACTGCAGCTACGGACGCACTGTCCATCAGGGACACCACTTCGGGCACGATCTGCCATCCGTCGTTCATCCAGCAGATTCGAGAAGACCGGCCATTCTCGTCATGTCCGCGAACGGCGTAGAGGAATCGCGGGGCCTCGGCAGTGATGTGCCGGCGAAGAAGGGTGTCTCCCTTGTCATTCACCCATGTGGTGTCCATGTAGGTCACTTCAGCACCCGGGTAACGCTCGCTGAGGGTACGGCCGAAGTTGCGGTAGTTGCCCGTCCAACGCTTTTCAAAGACCATGTGGTGACGGATGTCGACCTCGGCAAGCGCCACATCGTATACATCTCCTTCTTCGAAAGGCGAGATGTAGCGGACTGCCCAATGGTCGAATCGGTTCCGAACGCCGATGCTGTCCCACTGGCCCCACATGCGGACATAGAGCTCAAAGATGGAGTCCGTGGGAAACGTCTCGGGGATGTAGTGGTTCTGAAAATGCGCCCTGTACCGACCGTCGTTGTTGGTCTCCATAAAGCTTTGCAGTTGCCCTTTGTAGGCGGAAAACTCTTCCGGGGTCAAGTGGACGTGGACTTCTTCAGGAAAGTGCACCACAGTCGGTCCGGCCATGTATTCGGGATGCAAAGGGTCGAGGAACGGATCGTCATCNAGGCTGGGACGGCCCGGCCAGAGCTCTGCGGGGTCTTGATCGCCTTTTTCTGCAACATTGGCCGGCATGGTCTCTCGGGAACCGCCATCCACACACCCAGCGAAAAGCAGGGCCAAACAACCCAGAAACACCCAGCCGTGGCGGAGCGGATTCAGTCTCAATGCGGAGGAAGCAGGCTTCATGGCGGCAAAGATAGCCGGGGGTCTGCGGGCCGTGGCGGCTTCAGTTGGGAAAGAATCCCCTTTCCATCTTGGATTCCTGTTGAAGAATCAGCAGCGTCCACCGCAGCACGCTGTCGAGGAACAAGGCGCGGTCCTGCCCCCGCTTGGCCAGCAGTTTGTGCTTGTGGGCCGGGGGAAGCCCCAACCACGAGGTTAGGTCTTCGATGGTGTCACCGGGCAATTCGGTCACATCGATGTCCCGTTGACTGAGGATCTCTTTGATCTGGAGTACTTGGGCTCGGTGGTGTGGCGCGAGTTCGGAGTCGAGGGCGATGTCCCGGGAAATGACTTCGCCTGCCGGATAAAGCTTGGGGCTGGAGATGGCTTCGAAACTGTGGGTTTCAAAATGGCCTACGCATTCAATCAGGATGTCCTTTCGCCCGCCCGGGTGGACTTTCTTGACCTCAACCAATTTGACCAAGGTCCCCGTGGAGGCGGTGACGTCCTCGAAGTGAAAGGGGATGCCAAACAGGTTGTCGCTGTCTCGACCACCGACTTTCGCAGTTTCCAATTCCTCCACAAGCTGCCGGTAGCGAGGCTCGAAGATGTGCAGGCCGGTCTGTTCTCCGGGAAAGAGGAAAACGCCCAAGGGAAACAAAGGAAGGTGAAAGGTGGACCGGCCCATGACAACAAGATAACCCATGGAGGCTCAGCGCAAGCCGAGTCCAAACCACGTTTGGCGACCGTTGGGCAATTCGGCTTCGAGCAGGGTGGCTTTGCGCCCTTCCTCAACCGCACCCTGGAGGTGCGCCATGACCTCTTCTGTCGTGGTCACCCCTTGACCGTCCAAGGCCACGACCTTGGATCCGGGCGGGACATCCGCCAGCTCAAATGCGCCGTTGCCAGGGTCTTGGACCACCACGCGACCATCGATGTCCATCAATACGGCGCCCAGAACCAGCTCTGCCTCCGCGGTTGGGGCCTCCGCCGCTTGAATCAGCGCCGTGTTGCCGTCCCGGTCGCGCAATTCCACAGCGAATTCCCGCAATTGTCCATCGCGCCACAGTTCGACCAATGTGCGCTCGCCCGGGCGATACCGGTTGACCCGCTCCATCAGGGCAGGGAGGGTGGAGGTGGGGGTGCCTCCAACACTGAGGATGACGTCGCCTTCCTGGAGGCCGGCTTCTTCGGCACCGCTGCCGGGTGTGGTGCCCACCACGAGCACACCTTCGACTTCAGGCAATCCCAATTCGGCGGCAAGCGGCTCGTTGATCGGGCGGATGTTGACCCCGAGGTACGCCCGTTGGACGCGGCCGAATTCCATGAGGTCGGCTGCGACCTTGCGTGCCAGGTTGGCGGGGACAGCGAAGGCGTAGCCGGCATAGCTTCCGGTTCGGGAGGCGATGGCCGTATTGATGCCCATCAGGCGGCCTTCAGTGTCCACCAGGGCGCCGCCGCTGTTGCCCGGGTTGACAGCCGCATCGGTTTGGATGAAGCTCTCCACAGGGAAGACCTCCTGATCCAAATCCGGCCGAAGGAGCTGGATGTCCCTCGCCTTGGCCGAGACGATGCCCGCAGTGACCGTGCTGGTGAGGTCAAAGGGATTGCCCACGGCCAGGACCCAATCGCCTACTTGCAAGTCGTCGCTGTTGCCCCATTCCAAGGCGGTGAGGTCTCCCGCATCGATGCGGAGCACCGCAATGTCGGTGGCCGGGTCGCTGCCGATGAGTATGGCTTTCAGGGATCGGTTGTCATTGAGCCCCACCTCAATCTCGTCCGCTCCGTCCACGACGTGGTGGTTGGTCACGATGAACCCGGAGGCGTCCAGGATGACGCCGCTGCCAGATCCGCGTTGGATGCTCGAGGGGGCGCTCTGCCCCCAGAACGGCGACCAGCCTTGTGCCGCACTGACGAACTGGGCGGTGCGGATGTGCACCACCGCGTCTAACGCTGTGCGAGCGGATTTCCGGAAATCCAAGGGGGCAGACGGGATGCCGGCAGGGGGGCTTGCTGCTGGTGACTCGGATTCGGCCGATGTTGGAGCTGGAGGAGAAACGTGAGGCGAGATGAAGCGGGCCGTCTGAACGGGAAAAACGGCAGATTTGTCGGGCGTTGTGAACGTCAGGGTGACCACAGCGACCGCCGCGCCAAACCCAGCAGACAGGGCGAGGGTGAGAAAAGAGCGTATGTTCATGGGCTTTATCCGTGTTCAATTAACAGGGACAAGTCCGCGAACGTCTGCGTCAAGGTCTTAACAAACCCTACTCCGGCAAGGAGAGGGGCATGGGGTCAATTCAGAAGGTTCCAGCGTTGGGCTTCCCAGTCGAATTGGAAGTAGTCGGCCAGTCGGGCGGCACCGCCGATGGTGCAATAGGTGCGCAGATTGGAGCTGATGCTAAACCGCTTCCCAATCAGCCGGAGAGCAGCCATCGTGATGGGGATGAATGGCCCGGTGACATAGCAGTGACAAGGATGCAATTCGAGCACGGAATCAGGACAGGCCGATTTCTTTGAGGCGGTGGTTGAGGAAGGCCTCTGCCGTCCAGCAGGGGTGAGCGTCCCGATCGCCCATGATGGGGTCGAGCGGCATGGAACCTTGCGGATGTAAGAAGAAAGGAAGGCTGAATCGGCTTCGCGCGCGTCCTTCTCCTTCGGGCAACACCACACGATGGGTGGTGGAGCGCAATACCCCGCCCGTGAAGTTCTGGAGCATGTCGCCGACGTTGACCGTGAGGTGTTCGCCATGGGCCTGTACCGGAATCCAATCGCCCTCACGGTCCAGTACTTGCAGGCCATCGGCCGAGCTGCCGACCAACAAGGTGATCAGGTTGATGTCCTCGTGGCTGCCTGCCCGAGGGGCGTCGGCTGGGGCATCCGGGGCCGGGGGATAGTGCAGGACGCGCAGGATGCTGTTTCCGCCGCGGACTTGTTCTGTGAAGTGGTCTTCTGGCAGTTCGAGGCCCATGGCCACAGCCTTGAGCAATTCGATGGCGAGGGCTTCGAGGGCAGCATACAGGTCTCGTCCGCCCTCGGTGAAGGCGGGAACCGAGTCGCATTCGGGCTGGCTGTAGTGGGCTTGGGCGAAGTGGTAGAATTCCTTGAGGTCCGCACGTGCCTGGTCTTTGGCGTGTTCCTGACCGAAAGGGGTGTAGCCGAAATTGCCGCCCACTCCGGGAATCTGACAGGCCAGCTTTTCCTCCAAGGGAAGGGCGAAGAAGGATTCTGCAGCTTGGTAGGTCCGGGACACGCTGTCGGCGTTCAGGCCATGTCCTTCCAAGGTGACGAACCCGTAGCGGGAAAACGCGTCGCGAAGATCGGCGGCGAACGCGCCACGTTCCTCGGCTGTACCGTGGAGGAATCGGCGCGCATCCAAGAGGGGGATGGCTTTGGGCATGGCGCAAAAGTACAGGCCCCTCACCGTGCTATCAACGCGTTCGGGTGAAAGTCTGCAGGAGTGTAACCAAGTTAGCAGAGGCTGCCGTCCACCCGAAATGGGACTGGACTTGGTGACGTCCGATCTGGCCCATGCCGGCGGCCATGTCCGGCGCCTTGAGGAGCGCGGCAATCCTTTCCGCAAATTCCTCCGGACTCTCGGCGCTTTGAATGGCGCCGTTCAAGTCGACTTCAATGGCCGATAACGCCCGCGGCGTCGTGATGCAGGCCCGCTCCAGGGAGAGGGCCTCGAGGAGTTTGTTTTGCAACCCTGTGTTGACCAGCATGGGGGCCACGAACAGGGGGGCGGAGAGGTAGGCCGACCGGATGTCGGGCACATCACGGACGACGGTGACCGACGGGGAAGCCAAGCCGAGAACGGTTGCTGTGGGTTGAGCCCCGCAAATCAGGATGCGCAAGGGGCGTCTTTCCAACCGCTCGAAGGCAGGGGCGATTTCCTCCACGAGGAAGCGGGCTGCCACGACGTTGGGTGCATACCCCATGTTCCCGCAAAAGGCCACGTCCACAGGAAGTCCCGGTAAGCTGAGTGGTGGCGGGTCACACGCCGGATGGAAGTGGTCCGTGTCCACCCCGTTGGGCACAATGTGCACCTCGTCGCGGTCGGGGTGGGGCAACAGATCGCGGTCTTGCCTGCTGATGATGGTGCACCCGTCGAAGTAGTGGTGGACCCGGTGCTCGTAACGGAGCAGCCGGCGTCCTTCCTCGATGAGCAAGGGGCGTTTCCACCACGGCGCACGTTCGGCCTCCCGCACTGCACCGGCATGCAGGGTGTCCATGATGTCCAGCACGTGGGGAACCGCATCAAAATCCTTGACGTATTCCGCGGTTCTGACCATTTGAGCGAGCAGGACGTCTGGGTGTTGGGCCAGGATGTTGACGCGCATCTTCCGACAATGCCGGCGCTCAGTGAACAACAAGACCTGGAAGGGGCGCCGGGAAAACAAAGCCCAGGCCATGCGGAAAGTCGCCTTGATTGGGTTCAGCCGATACAGGGTGATGGAGTCACATCGGTCTTGGAGCTGCTCGAGCTCCGAAGGAGGAATGCGACGGAAAGTGAGGCAGTGCAGGTCAATGTGGAAATGCCCGTGCAGCACCTTGAGCTGATGGTGGATGCGCAACCGGTCTCCCTTGTTGAGGGGAAAGGGGAACCGCGGGGTCACGACAGCAAGGCGAGGCCGATCAACCATGAAGCTGTCCGCGGTAAAATTCCAGAAGTCCAGCACCGATGGCCTTGCGGTCAAAGCGGGATTCCACCTCGGCGCGCCCGCGTTCCGAGAGTATGGCCAAGCGATCCGGGTGGGCAATCAGGTCGGACAGCGCCGCTGCAAGCCCCTCGGGCTCTGAATGGACCAGCGCACCGCTGCCCTCCATATCCAAGCCGAGCGCCCCTTTGTTCGTGGTGGCTACAGGAATGCCCTGGGCGAGGGCATCCACAATTTTGACACGAATGCCCGCACCGCGCAACAGTGGGACCACCAACAAGTCATAGGACTGCGAGAAGGACCGAGCGTCTGGGACTTCTCCGTGGTTGAACACACCTGGAACGCCGGCGTGCTCCATGGGATTCAGCCCTTTGCCTGCAATGTGGAATTCTGTACCCGGGTGGGCAGCGCGAATGGCCGGCCAGATCGCCTGCACGAACCAGTCAATGCCTTCCCGGTTCGGACCCCAGTCCATGGCGCCCAGGTGAAACAGCTTTATCGCGCGACTTTCAATAGCCGGTCTCGAGGCCTGGGTAGAGGACATTTCAATTCCGAATCCCGCGAGGTGAATGGGACCTTGGTACCCCCATTCTCGGTACCCCTGCGCTTCCTTCTCGGAAATGGCCACGATGGAATCGAGGTCCTTGAGCACGTCTTTTTCGTAGCGCTCAAGGGTCTTGCTCAGGTGTCGGAAAGCGAGCCGAGACAAGGGGTTGCGGCTAGATTTCCAACGCTGCTCCCAGATTTGATACTCGTGGTTGTGGCTGCGTAACGCGATGAGGGTGTCAGGGGCGTGTTGCCGGATGGTGTCGATGTAAGGCGTGGTGTACAGGCTTTCGAGTTGGACCACATCGTATCGGCGTCGTGTTAGCGCCCGCCGCAGCACCATGGCGTAGTGGTGGGCATAAAACCGCGAGATGTTGTACGAATCGCGATTGAGCAGGGAGATGTAGGCGTCTCTCGGATCGAAACCGGTTTCGATGTCGATGGCCTCGAGGTCCGTGGTTTCGAGGTAGTCGTCGCCCAACGCGTCGAGCCGGATGGGGTGTTTGCGGGTCGCCGCCGTCAGGATCTTGACTTCGGCACCATTCTCCAACATCCCTTGGGTCAGGGCATCCATGGCCATGCACCCCCCGTCGATTGCGGGCAATGGGGGTTTGTGGCAGAGTTGGAGAATGCGCATTTCGGGATCGAAAGTTACCGGCTGGCCCGCCGCTTGGAAAGAGGACGCCACGTGTGTTCGCGGGCTGCCCGCCATTGCAGGATGGCTGCAGCGGGCACCATGATGAGGGTGCCCAGCCACATGCCCCAAGCAGGGGAGAGTGCACCACTGCGCACCATACGTTCGCCCATGATGGTGACCACATAGTACAGGACGAACAACAGGATGGCCAGCACGGTGGGCAGGCCCAGTCCGCCTTTGCGGATGATGGCCCCAAGAGGGGCGCCAATCAGGAACAGCAGGATGCAGGCGACGCTTAGAAAAATCTTACGGTGCCATTCTATGGCGTGGCGGTCGGAAAGGGTGCGTTTGGATTGGCGCTCGTCAATTTGATTCCGCGCAGTTTGGGTGGTGTTCTGCAGCATGTCCCGTGCTGCATCGAAAACCCGTCGCTCACCGGAGGGCCCCAGACGGGCGAGCCAATCGTCCTGTGCCTTGGTGGTGTCGGCAGAAAACACAGCGCCGCCGCGGTCCAAGGTGATGCGGTTCAAGCTTCGCTCCCCGAATTCTTTCATGGCATCCGCAGAATGGTCACGCTGGTCTTCCAGGGAATCGATGGCGTGGGTCAATTGCCCGAGGCTCATCATTTCGTAAGCCCGTTTGAACAGGGCTTCATCTGCTTTGGCAAAGTCGAGGCTGCTCAGATCAATGCGAATGCGTTGTCGTTCGAAGCGGGTGGTCAGGTGGGGGAATTCACGTTCGCGTTGACGAATGCCGGGTTCTTGGCGCTCTTCGTAGCTACTCCCGTCGGTGAGGTCCATATGAAGAAAGCGGCCGGTGCGCGAGGTCTTCATGGTGCCTTCTTCGGCTCGGATGACCAACCCGGCGCCCTCTCGACCCCCACCGTGGTGGTGGATGAGCACATCGTTGAGTTCGCCCGTTTCCTGATGGACTTCCGCAGCCCGGATGGCATACCCTTCGATGCCATTGTAGAATACCCCGTCTTCGAGGTTGAGCGTGGGCTTCTTTCGGGTCACGCTGTAGAGCAGGGTTCTAAACTTCAGGTTGGCCACAGGCCAGGCATGGTTGGCGAACATCAGTGCGCCGAAAGCCACGAGCAACATGGTGACCAGAAGAGGCCGGAAGATGCGGGTCAAAGACATCCCGGAACTCTTCAGTGCAGTCAGTTCTTCGTGCTCAGCGAGGCTGCCGAGGGTCATGATGCTACTCATCAAGATGGCCAAAGGCAGGGCGAGGTTGACAAGCCTGGCGGAGGCGTAGATCAGCAACTCCAACACCACGTGCAGGGCAAGTCCCTTGCCGATCAGCTCATCGGCGTAGACCCATAGGAATTGCATGTCCAAGAAGAACAGCGCCACCAGGAAGGTGATGATGAAGGGCCCGATGAAGGACCGGAGCAACAGTCGCGTGGTGCGGTTCACGGTGCTGAAAGTTGAAAGGGGCTTCTGCACGGAATGCACCCATCTGCCGTGCAAGATTGCCTATTTTTCGCGCTTCATTGCCCCGCATGGGCACAACGATTCCCACACCATGGACCGCAAGTTCTTCTCATTCGTCTTTCTTCTCGCAGCCTTTGCCATGTTGGCTGGATGTGCCGCCCCTACTGTCGACCTCGGCGAGGACGGTCAAGCCGCACCTGAGGTGGCCGCCACAGCCGGCAAAGCCGATGCCAACGGATTCGTCTGGAAGACGGAGCAATTCGCCGACCTCAAGATAATCCGCTACCAGGTTCCGGGATGGAACCAGCTGACGGACGACCAGAAGAAATTGGCTTACTGCTTGACGCAGGCTGGATTGAGTGGCCGGGACATCATGTACGACCAGAACAACCGATTCAACCTGCGGGTGCGCGACATGATTGACACGGCCCACGAGAGCTTTAAGGGAGACCGGGGTACGCTCGGTTGGCAACGGTTCCACACCTTCGCCAAACGGGTGTGGTTCTCGAATGGCATTCACCACCACTACTCCAACGCGAAGATCACTCCGGAGTGCAGCCGCGCCTACTTCGAACATGTGGTCACCGAAAGCGGCATGACCCTCGAAGCCGACCTCATGGAGGCCCTCGATGCTTTGTTCGACCCGGCGCAGGAAATGAAGAAGGTGGAGCTGGATGCCTCCAAGGGGTTGGTCGAAGCCAGTGCCGTGAACTTCTATGGCCCCGGCGTGACCACCGAAGAGGCGCAGGCCTACTTCGACGCCTACGAAGTGGACCGCAACCAGCCGGTCGAAAAAGGCTTGAACAGCCGCCTTGTCAAGGCCGAGGACGGCACGATTGTCGAAGAAACCTACAAGGTGGGAGGGCTTTACGGAACTGCTTTAGAGCAAATCTGCTACTGGCTGGAGCAAGCCCAGAAGTATGCCGAGAATGAGAAGCAGGCAGCCGCCCTGCGCCACTTGGTGGACTATTACCGCACGGGAGACTTAGAGAAGTGGAGCCTGTACAACATCAACTGGGTCAAGGACACCGAAGGCGACATCGATTACATCAATGGATTCGTGGAGGTCTACAATGACCCGCTCGGATTCACGGGCAGCTACGAGACGGTGGTCCAGATCAAGGACTTCGATGCTTCCGAGCGGATGGCCGTGATGATGGACAACGCCCAGTGGTTTGAGGACCATATGCCCTTCATGAACGAGCACAAGAAGAAGGAGGTCGTGGGCATCACCTACAACGTGGTCAACGTGGTGGGAGAAGCTGGGGACGCCTCTCCGAGCACCCCGATCGGTGTCAACCTGCCTAACGCCAACTGGATCCGCACGGTACACGGTTCCAAGAGCGTCAGCCTCGGCAACATCATCGACGCCTACGACAATGCCGGTGGCAGTGGATTGACCGACGAGTTTGCCTTTGACGACGTCGAGAAGGCCCGCGCCCGGACGCACGGCACATTGGCTGGCAAGATCCACACGGCATTCCACGAAGTGATTGGTCACGCCAGCGGTCAACTGGAGCCCGGCGTCCTCGAACCGGCCAGTACCATCAAAGAGTACGCCAGCACCCTCGAGGAGGGGCGCGCTGATTTGGTGGCCCTGTATTTCATGTTGGACGAAAAGCTCATCGAGCTTGGCCTGACCAAGAACATGGAGACCGGCCGCTGCGAATACGACAGCTACATCCGCAACGGCATGCTCATGCAGCTCCGTCGCTTGGAGGTCGGAGATGACATCGAAGAGGCGCACATGCGCAACCGGGCTTGGGTGAGTCACTGGGTGGTCGAGCAGGCCGCCGAGGACGGCAGCATCCGGGAAATCAACAAGGAGGGCAAGACCTACTACAACATTGAGGACTACGACCGCGTCCGTGAACTCTTTGGGGAGTTGCTTCGCGAGGTGCAGCGTATCAAGTCCCAAGGTGACTACGCTTCGGCAAAGGCCCTGGTGGAGGGCTATGGCGTCAAGGTGGACCCCGCCATCCACGAGCAGGTGCTCTCGCGGGCCGAGGCCCTCGGCATTGCCCCTTACGGTGGCTTTATCAATCCTCAGATTGTCGCTGAGATGGACGAGTCCGGGGAGATTGAGTCGGTCAGCTTGACTTATCCTGAGGACTTCACCGAGCAGATGTTGGGCTACGGCCGCGACTATGGATTCTTGCCCCGCGTGAACTGATGTTGGAGACTCCGAATTCGGAAGTTCGTGCCCGTTCCGATGAGGAGCGGAAGTTGGCCTTGATTGAGGCCATCCTCGGATTGGAGCTGGGAGAAGACCTCTCATCCCTCGAACAGGCTGTACTCGAGGTCAAAGAAGCCGTCAGGGCGCGCCAATTGGTCATCGGATATCGTCCATCGGGAACACCGGTGCTGAAGCAACGGTTCCTTGATCGATTGCGTCACACCCTGCAAGACATCGAGCATGACGAGTACATCTCCCTGCACACCTTCGAACGGAGGGCATCGGATTGGTAGGCTGAAGCCCCTGTTCCTCCTCGCCTTTGGAGGAATGCTGAGCCTTGTGGCCTCTTCCCAAACCCCTTGTGAAGGCGGCCTGGCTGGCCAATACCCCTGCGAGGGCATGGACCTTCTGTGCGTGCGCTCATTTGAGGAAACCGGAGGCAATCCTCCTGGCAATGGCAACGATTGCTGGGGGTGGTCCTTTCAAGACCGTGAGTATGTGCTGTTCGGCCGGAGCGACGGGACGACCATCATTGATGTGACCGATGCGGTCAACCCTGTGATGGTGGCCAATGTGCCGACAGCGACAGTGCCGAGCCTCTGGCGGGACATAAAGGTGATCGGGGACATGGCCTTCATCGTCAGTGAGGCGGGGGACCATGGCCTCCAGATCGTCGACCTTTCCGTGGTGCCCAGCCTCGTGCCAGGCGGGTCTATGGCCAATACGGCCCATTACACCGGCTTCGGCGATGCGCACAACGTGGTGGCGAATCCGGAAACGGGCTATGTCTACGGTGTCGGCACCAACACCTTTTCCGGCGGACTCCACATCGTGGATGTCAACGACCCCCTGAATCCCACGCTCGTCGGCTCTTGGGATGAGTCCTACATCCACGATGCGCAGGCCGTTGTTTACAATGGCCCCGATGCGGACTACGCCGGACGTGAAATTGTGTTTGCCTACTGTGGCTACGGCGGTTTCCGCATCATCGACGTGGAGGACAAGGCAGACTGCCAGACGTTGTCGTCCATTCAGGACTCTTCCTGGGTTTATGT
>NYTZ01000051.1 GCA_002683735.1 Flavobacteriales bacterium | reverse complement strand
GGGTGAGATTGATTCGCATGCCGCAATGTAAGAATTGTCTGACGTCTTGCCTAGGCTCCCTTGCCGGCTCGCGCGTCCCTCTCTTTCTAGGCTCGGTCCTGCCCCTGTTGTGCGCCGCTCAAGACGTGCCGGCCTTTTCGCCAGCACTGCAGCGGGGAAAGCCGGTTCGGGTGAGCTACAACCTGCCGCTCAACTTCTCGCTGAACTGATCACCACTTCTTCTTGTAGCCGCCCTTCTTGGGGCCGCCGGGACCTTTCTTGAAGCCGCCAGGCTTGCCCTTCTTGAAGCCGCCCTTCTTGGCGCCTCCGCTGAAGCTCTTGCGATAGCCACCGTGGCCCTCGCGCGGCTTGAAGTCGCCGTCGCCGGTGTTGAACCCGTCGTCGTCCCAGGTCGGCTTCTTCTTGTAGCCGCCGGATTTGTAGCCGCCTTTCTTGTAGCCGCCCTTGCCGTAGCCGTCCTTCTTATAGCCGCCTTTCTTGAACGGCTTCTTAAAACCGCCTGCAGAAGTGCCGCCCTTGAAGTCCTTCTTGAAGCCCGGCTTTTTGCCCTTGGGACCGCGGTCGTTGAGGTCTGCGCGGTGGCCGAGGTTGAGGCGAGCCAGCTCGCGGGCCACGAGGCGCGCAATCATGTCCTCTTTGCTCAACGGACCGAGCAGCAAGTCGATCTGGTCGACGAGATCCTGCGGCGGGGTGGCGACGCTATCCTCGGCCATCAGGCCCATGGCCCAGCTGCGCAGCCGGGTCTCCACCACGGCGTCAGCCAATGGAACCTCGACGCGCGCGAATTCCACACCGAGTCCTTTCTCGAGGTTGTGGATTTTGTACTTCTCCTTGAAGCTGATGAGCGACATCGAGATGCCCTTCTTGCCCGCGCGGGCGGTGCGGCCTGAGCGGTGCGTGTAGTACGCCTGGTCGTTGGGCAGAGCGAAGTGGAAGACGTGCGTCAGGTCGTTGACGTCGATGCCGCGGGCGGCCACGTCGGTGGCAATGAGGACCTGGAGGTCGCGCTGCTTGAAGCGCATCATGACCCGATCGCGCGCAGCCTGGCTCAGGTCGCCGTGGATGGCGTCGGCCCGATAGCCGCCTTTCACGAGGTTCTCAGCGAGCTTCTGGGTGTCCATCTTGGTCCGGCAGAAGACCACGCCGTAAAGATCGGGGTCGAGGTCGAGGAAGCGGGTCAGCGCCTCGGCCTTGTCTTTGGGGTGGACGACGGCGTATTGATGCTCGATGTTGGTGTTGACCGTCGTCTTGGGGTCGATGCGGACTTCAAACGGGTCGACCATGTAGTCCTTGACCATGCGCCGGATCTCCTTGGGCATGGTGGCGGAGAACAGCCAGGTCTGCTTCTCCTCGGGAGTGAAGCTCAGAATGGTGTCGAGCTCCTCCTTGAAGCCCATGTTGAGCATCTCGTCGGCCTCGTCGAGGACCACGAAGCGCACTTGTTCGAGGTTGACCGCCTTGCGGTTCACGAGGTCGATGAGGCGACCCGGCGTGGCGATGACCACGTGGCGCGTCTTCTTGAGCGCCTTGATCTGCATCGCGATGTTGGCGCCGCCATAGACGGCCAGTGTCCGGATGCCCTTCTGCTTCTTGGAGAACAACGCCAACTGTTCAGCGATCTGCTGGCCAAGCTCGCGGGTCGGGGCCAAGACGATGGCCTGGGTGTGGTCCAATTCGGGATCGAGCAGGTCGAGCAGCGGGAGGCCGAAGGCGGCCGTCTTGCCGGTGCCAGTCTGGGCGAGGCCGATGAAGTCGGCGTCTCCACCGAGCAGGTGTGGGATGGCCTTCTCCTGGATTTCAGTGGGCGTCTCGAAGCCGAGAGAAGTGACGGCGTCGAGGATGGGGGCCGAGAGGCCGAGATCGGAAAAGGTGGACAACACGCGGGAATTGGCCGCAAAGGTCCGACCGGAAACGGGGATTCCACCCTGGCCTCTCGAAAGTTCCCATTACGGGGCCGGTGCCGGCGTAGAACCCGCGCAAACCGTGAGGTAATCGCGGTCCAGCACGTCGCCCTCCAGGCAGCCGAGGGCCGCATTCCACTCCAAGGTGATGGTGCCGGCGTCAAGGAACAGCGTCACGCTTTGACTGGTCGGGTTGTAGACGTACCGGATGGATTGGGCCGTCTCGATTTCCTCATACATCGGGTGCTCCGGTTTGTGGCCGACGCTCTGTTGCGAAGGCAAATCCAATCGCATCCGGGTGCCGTCCAGCCATTGGACTGAACCGCAATAAGCGCTGCTGTGGTCATCGGAATCGAGGCAGGACTCCACGGCTTCGAGCCACTCGAATCCGAGCTCTAGGACGGTGCCGTCAGCGGGATCATTGAACAGCGCCTCCTTGGTGCAACTGGTCAGGGACACGGCAGAGAGGCAGAGGACAACAATGGGAAAGAAGCGCATTATGAAGTGAGGTTGTTTGACACATTATACCCCGTTCCCCCCTGCAGGGTTACATTGCCCCATGCGCTTTTTTCTGACCCCTCTGATTGTGGCCTGTCTCGGGTCGGCATCGGCCCAGGACTTCGTTGTTCGCCCATTCCTGCAGGACGCCGAACCCAGCTCCATCCGCATCACNTGGGAAGCATCGGAAATAGGCCCTTCGGTCCTCACCTGGGGCGATTCGGACGCCCTCGGAACCGAGGTGACATCGTCCGGATCCTCCACCCCCGGCGGGACTTTGCACGAGGTGCACCTCACCGGCCTGGATCCGGACACCCCCTACTTCTATTCGGTGACGGTTGGCGCTGAGACCACCGCCCCCGCNCGATTCCGGACCCCGCCCCTGCACGGGGCCGAGGGCGACTTCACATTCGTTGCGATGAGCGACATGCAGAAGAGCGGCAGCGATCCGGAAGTCTTCGACGAGATCATCCACCAAGGCGTCCTCGATTACTTCGGCGGTGAAACCTCCGACGAAATCGCCCTTGTGCTCATCCCTGGCGACCTCGTCGTCAACGGCAACAACTACGGACAATGGGCCAACGATTTCTTTGCTCCCTCCCACGACCTTTTCTCCCACGTCCCCGTTTATCCCGTCCTCGGCAACCACGAGGTCAACACCCCCTACTACTTCCAATACTTTCATCTGCCGAACAACGGGACGGCNGGGTACGAGGAGCACTGGTGGTACAAGGACTACGGAAACGTGCGCTTCCTGGGCCTCGACTCCAATGGTCCCTACGATGGCCCGGAACAACTCGCTTGGCTCGCCGGCGTATTGGAGGCGACGTGCGGATTGGAGCACATCGACTTTGTTTTTGCCCAGCTCCACCACCCCCACAAAAGCGAGCTGTGGACGCCCGGCGAGAGCGACTTCACGGGACAAGTGGTCACGCAACTGGAGGCTTTTACCGAAGACTGCGGCAAGCCCAGTGTCCACTTCTTCGGACACACCCACGGCTATTCGCGGGGCCAATCGCAGAACCACAAGCACTTGTGGATCAACGTGGCCACCGCCGGCGGCGCCATTGATTACTGGGGCGAATGGCCACAGTTCGACTATGACGAGTTCGAAATCACCACCGACGATTGGGGCTTTGTAACCGTGGACGTGGAAGCCGGTCCCGAGCCGAAATTCACGGTCAAACGCGTGAGCCGTGGGGACAATGCGGTCGACCTCGACAACGTGGTCACCGACAGCCTCGTCATCACCCAAGCCGATGTCCCCGTGCAGCCGCCCACTGCCGTAGCGCCCGTAGGCCAAATCCTCCCACCCGAGTGCGTGGTGTTGGCTGCGACGCCCTTCGCCGGAGGAAGTGCCCAAGCCCTGCACGGCGCTAGCCAATGGCAGGTGGCCGCGGACATCAACGGGTTCTCCGCCCCCCTCGCCGACGTTTGGGAGCGACACCGCAACGTGTACTTCGACGAGGACACGCAGGCCGGGGAATCGCTGGTCACTGAAGCGATGCCGGGCCTGCCAGAAAACAGTGGCCTCTGGTGGCGCGTGCGCTACAGGGACCGGGCCCTCAACTGGAGCGAGTGGACGGCACCGGTGCCCTTCACCACCTCCGAATCCCTGCTCGGCGACAACCTGCTGGTCAACCCCGGCGGCGAGGACGGACTTGATGGGTGGACCGTGACCGAGGGCATCGCCGAATCGCTCACCGCNGGCGAATGCGACGGGGTCAACCCCCACGCTGGCGACCGCTATTTCACCGTGGGTGGACTTTGCACGGAAAGCGATGTGGGCCGCATGCACCAAGACGTGGACGTGTCGGCCGAAGCCGATTCCATTGATGCCGGCGCCGTTCTCGCCCGAGGCACGGCGTGGATGAGCGACTGGAGCGGGTCGGACATTCCCGCGATGCGCCTGCTGTTCCAAGAAGAAGGTGGGGACGGATTGGGGGAAACGGGCTGGTTCGAGATGCCCGTGGCCACCTGGACCGAAGTGAACATCCAAGCTCCCGTGCCGCCCGGGACCCGGTTCATCCGGGTCGAACTGCAAGGGACCCGAGTGTCCGGAGAGGACAACGACAGCTACTTCGACAGCCTGTCCCTCCGCCTCGGCAGCGAAGCCGACTGCGGTGGATTGCCCCTCATCGACCAGTTTGGTCCGGTGCCGGACGCCAAGGCTTTGGAGATCTATCCGAACCCGGGGCCGGGACCGGTCACGGTGGCGTGGCCACAAGACTTCAACCCGCACATCCTGCGCGTCGTCGACGCCCTCGGCCGCAAGGTGGACGTGCTCAGCGAACCCTCCGAGCACGGGTGGCGGTTGACCCTGAAAGGGCCCACTTCTGGAACCCTGCACCTGATCGCCGTGGACCGCACCGGTCGGATGGCCCTCGGAACCTGGCTCGTGGGCGAGTGACCCCCTACCTTGGGTCCATGCGTGGACTGATTCTCCTTTTGCTCCTGACCGGTGGCCTCGCCTCCGCGCAGGACACCTTCAGCATCGTCGCCGTGGACCTCGCGACCGGGCAGGTTGGCAGTGCCGGTGCCACCTGTCTCGACGACAACCAGATCGCCGGAGGGGCCGTCATCATCAGCGATGTGATCCCCGACGTCGGGGCCATCCACACGCAGAGCTATTGGATTCCCGCCAACCAGAATGCCGCCCACGACCAAGTGGTCTCAGGAGGCTTATCGCCGGATGAGCTCATGGCATGGCTGGAGGAGAACGACGCCGAAAACACCCCCGCCGTGCGCCAGTACGGGATGGCCGACCTCGTCTCCGGGGTGGCCCGGGCGGCGGCCTTCACCGGTGACAATTGCTTTGATTTCAAGGGCCACATTGTGGGAGACAACTACGCCATCCAAGGCAACATCCTGCTCGGCGAGGAAATCCTCACCCAGATGGAAGCGGGCTTCCTGCAGACGGAAGGCACCCTTGCAGAGAAGCTGATGGCCGCCTTGCAGGGCGCCAATGTGGCCGGAGCCGATACCCGCTGCCTCGACGAAGGCGTCAGCAGCCGAAGCGCCTTCCTGCGGGTGGCCGACCCTGGGGACGATCCGGACGCTTTGACCCTCGATATTGTGGTCTCCCTGACCCCCTTTGGTGTGGAGCCCATTGATGTGCTGCAAGAAGCGTTCAATGTCTGGAATGGCACCAGTGCACTGGTGGAAGAACAGGGGTTCGCTCCCCTGCTGATCACCCGCCTCGACGGTCCAGAGGTGTTGCTTCGATGGAGTGGGGACACCCCGGTGGACATCATCGCCTTCGATGCCCGGGGCATCCGGGTAGGTTCGGTGGACCTCGACGGGCCTTGGACAACCTGGGCCTTGCCCGCGCCGGGGACCCTCTTCTTGCAGATTGTCAATGGCGAAGGACAACTTCTGTCCACCATGCGGTACAGCGGCGGCAGCCCTGCCCCCAACACGCAGGGAACAAATCGGGAATAACCCCTTTTTAACGACGTTGCGTCGTATATTATACAGCCACTACGGGCGGTGCGCACCTTTCACGGCGCCGGTGTGTTACCTTCTCAGT
>NYTZ01000050.1 GCA_002683735.1 Flavobacteriales bacterium | reverse complement strand
CTTGCATTTGCAGATGTGGCTGTTTCCTTGGTCGACAGGACTTCGCTCAGCCAAGGCCAAAGGCCCGTGTGGGCGCGTAGCCCATCCACTTTGAGGGAGGACCAATGCAAACCGGAGGCGTCCAGCGGCAGTGCTGTCAGGGATTCGAGGTGTAGCAAGGTGTCCGAATCGGGACCGCTTTTTTTCCAGACGACATCGGACAATGCAATCCCCAGAGGGCTTGCACTGATGTGGACACCCCCGAGGTCCACCTCGGTGGGGCCGGCGGATTCGGGCAGCAGGTGTTGGATGCGCTGCAGCGCCCATGCTGTGGCTGTCCTTTGCCCGTCAGGTGTCGCGATCAGGGCGAGCCCTGCAAGGAACGGCATGGTGAGCCCGACCGTCCACCACAAGGCCCGATGCCTTCTCCCGGAAGTCGGGGGCACAGATTGCGCTTCAGGGGTGTGGTCATTCATGGCGGTCCTGCGAAATTCGCAACAGAAACGATGCCAAGCGTGCAAGCGATATCTGAACAATCGAAACCCAGCGTAGTCGTGGTGGACGAGCGGCTGATGCTCGGCATTGAAAGCTCCTGTGACGACACCAGCATTGCCGTGCTCCGGGGCAACGTCCTCTTGTCGCAGTTCACCGCTGCACAGCACATCCATGCCAAGTACGGCGGGGTGGTGCCGGAATTCGCTTCCCGGGCGCACCAACGTCACATCCTGCCGGTCTTCGAAACTGCAATGGAACAGGCCGGGGTAGGCCTCTCAGAACTGGATGGCGTGGCGTACACCCGGGGGCCCGGTCTCAACGGATCGCTGCTGGTGGGCAGTGCTTTTGCCCGCAGTCTGGCTTGGTCGTTGGACATCCCCATGTGGCCCGTGCACCACATGCGGGCGCATGTTTTGGCCCATTGGATGGCTGATGCTCACCCCCCGCGACAGCCCATGATGGCCCTCACGGTATCTGGAGGGCACACCCAGTTGGTGGATGTGGCGGATCCCTGGTCATTGGACATTGTGGGCACCACTTTGGACGATGCGGCAGGGGAAGCCTTTGACAAAGTCGCGAAGATGATTGGCCTCCCGTATCCAGGAGGCCCAGTCGTGGACCGCTTGGCCAAGGAGGGGAATTCTGCGGCTTTCCAATTCGCCACGCCACGTGTGGCGGGCTTGGATTTCAGCTTCAGCGGCTTGAAGACGTCGGTGTTGCGCAACCTCGAGAAGGAAGGGCGCATCGGCATGGGACGAGAGGGGTGGAAGGCCGATGTCTGTGCGTCTCTTCAATCCGCGATCGTGGGCCTGCTCGTCGACAAATTGGAGCAGGCTGCAGACCAATTCGGCCGAAAGGCGATCGCCATCCAAGGCGGTGTCAGTGCCAATTCGGGGCTGCGAAAAGCCGTGACTGAACTCGGCGATCGCCGGGGTTGGGACGTGCACATTCCTCCATTCCGTTACTGCACGGACAATGGAGCCATGATTGCCATGACCGGGCAATTCATGGCGATGAAGGGCGAACCTGGTGCGTTGGGCGATGGTCCTCTGCCGCGTTGGCCGATGGCCTAATCAGGCAACCACTGCAACGGCCTCGAGGTGCTGCGCGAGCGGAGTCCAATATGACTTGGTCCAAGCTTCGGTCACCCAACCGTCGTCTCCAGCTGGAACGCCGAGGTGATTCAGGATCAGGCGGGTGCCCCCAGATTCACTTTTGGACAAGCGCATGTCCACCGTGGTGTAGTGACCCGCAGGCAGTTTCTTATGGGTCCAAGACATCACGAGACGCTTGTTTTGGATGATGTGCAGGAAGTATCCGCTTTGGTTTTGGTTGCACAGTGAAAAAGCACCTCCATCGTGGGGCTGGATGAGGGCTTCTTTGCCCGTAAAGGCTTCATGTGCGTCCTGATCGAGAAGGGTCTCAAAGACCTTGGCCGGGGTGGCGGCGAGCTCGATGACCTGGTAGATGTTCTCCGTTTGGAGTTTCATGATTCAGCAAGTGTGATGACCAAAATAGAGCCATGCGGCTCAGGACAGTGGATTCACCCCGGGCGTTCTCCACAGCGTTTCACGAACGGGGAGCAGCAAGGTCGCCACCGTCTCCATGTCAGTGTGCGTGAGGGAGAGCTGTCCATGGTATTCATGCCCCAAAAGCCGCAGCCGATGCCGAATTAGGTCGCTCGCGTGTCGCCGCCGAGGCGATGTCGGCATGTGCGGGACAGCGGTGGGTGAAGCGGCGTTGGGGTCGCGGGAATTTCGGACCTCGATCTTGATGCGGTCTGGCGCGATGGGGACGGCTTCAATGGACAGTTTACGGTCCCATCCACATTCGCTCTCATCGCCCAACAAGCCATGCCAGAGCGCATTTTCGACCAGAGGCTGGGCCATCCATGCTGGGATTTGTGCCTTCGACAGGCATGGATCGAGGGTAGAGAGCGTTACGTCGATGGTCGCCGCGATTCGATCCAACTCCAGTGCCACGTAATCTCTCAGGACGTCCCATTCCTCTTCAACGGTCCACCAGCCATCCTGTGTGGCTTGGTTTTGTTGGACCAAAAGCCTTCGGAAGGCCGACAGGTGTCGTTGTGCGGCGGTGGGGTCATCTTGGAGAAATCGCTGCATGACCCCATTCAAAGCGTTGAACAGGAAATGCGGGTCCATCAAGTGTCGCAAGGTTTGGGCCTCGACCTGGGCCAATTCATCCCTTTGCCAATGAGCGCGGCGGATTTGCATCTGCTCTGCAGGAATGCGCGCCTTCCACTGACCCGCTTCCAGAGCCCGCCGCCGTTGCTCCCAGTCCAAGTGTCGGGACACTGCCTTGTCCGAAGTCCATGCGCTGGCCAAGATGATTCCTGTGGCCAGAAGAAGCAGGCCCGATTGCGCCATCCACAACCATGTCGCGTCAAGGATGAACGCCAATGCACAACCCCAAGCGGGGTGGGGACGTCTGACCAACACCTGCCGGCATTGCTGTGCGGTTGTGCGCTCCTGCGGGGTCAAGCGCAACAGGCCGAAGCCAACGGACACCACGCCCACGGCTTGCAGCAGAATCAGCATGGAATCCAGGGGATAGGTCGGGAGGGACATGCTCCTCAATGAACTGGTCGCCAAGGGAACAGCCCAATCTTTGGGCCGTGGATTTGTCAGCGTGGATGCTGAGTACGGGGCCGCCCAGGACCGCTACATCAAGCTCAACCGTTCAGTCGAACGCTTGGCGCAGTTCCATGCGCAACTTGCGGCAGTACTCCTCAATGAGCCACTGACGGTAGTTGTCCGTGGTCTTTGCAATGCATTTGGTGTAGTCCCGAATGCGCTGCTCGATGTCCCCGTCAAGTTCACCAATGAGCTCGATGGCGTGGAATTCGTCCTCGGCGACCTTGGCAATCATGTCGACATGATTGGCGAGGCTGACATCAATGGCGGCCTTGGGGCGCTGGCCCTTGCGTGTGACCTCCACGTAAGTGTCTTTCATCATGAAGGGCTCCTTGCCTTCAAGCTTGAAGAGCTTTTGGAGGCGCTCCGGCATTTCGTAAACGAAGGTATCCTCGATCTCTTCGTCTGTGTAAAGGCCTTCGAGGTAGGCGTTCGGTGCGCGAAAGATGTCTTGCCAATTGACGTGTGCATCCCACAATCCGAAACGCCGGGCGTTGTTGCCGAGGTCGATGACCGTGAAATCCTTTTTCTTGCCAAATACGCGGGATCCTCGTCCAATCATCTGATGGTAGAGGGTGAGCGATTTCGTGGCGCGGTTCAGGATGATGGTCTCGACGGACGGTTCGTCGAATCCCGTTGTCAGGATGCTCACCGACGTGAGGATGGCGTCCGGCTTCTCGTGGAACCACGTGAGTATTTCCTGACGCTCCTTCTCTGTGTGGGTGTTGTCGAGGTGACGGATTTCGTAGCCTTCTTCCTCAAACAGCTGGGCCACCATCAACGAAGTGTGGATGCCGTTGTTAAAGATGAGGGTCTTGGTCCCTTTGGCTTTCTCCTCATAGGCGTAGAGCAACTTCTCCTGCATGAAGTAGTTGCCGTAAAGTCGCTCCGAGCTGGAGACCGTGTAGTCTCCATTAATGCCCACTTTCAGTGACTTGAGGTTGACGTCGTAACTGTAGGTCTTCGCTTTGGCGAGGTACCCCTCATCGACCAGTTTGGAGATGCTTTCCCCCACGATGAGTTCCTGGTAGTTGTCCTTCAGTGGGAGCTTGATGTTGCTCGACAACGGGGTTGCCGTGACGCCGAGCAAAATCTGCTCGTCGAAATGCTTGAAGAGTTTGCGGAAGCTGTTGTAGTGTGCTTCGTCAATGACCACCAGGCCCAGGTTGTCAAATGTGATGTGCTCGTCGTTGAGGCGGTTGTTCAGGGTCTCCACCATGGCCACGAAACACCAGTGTTCCTTATCCTCTTCGAGGACTTTCACCTTTGAGTCGATGATTTTGTTGTCGACGCCGATATCCGACAGCATGCGGCTCGTCTGGCCCAGCAATTCGATGCGGTGGGTCAGAATCAGGACCTTCTTGCCCATCTCGAGGATAAAGCGCTTGGCGAGCTCACTGAAAATGACGGTTTTGCCGCCACCAGTGGGAAGTTGGTAGAGGACGTTATAGTTCTCGGGGAACTTCCTCATGCGGTCGAGGATGGCCTTGATTGCCTTGGCCTGGTAGCCATACAGCTGCTTGCCTTCGGTCGAAATCAGCTTGTCTTTGACGGCTTCCATCTTCATCGGGAGGCGGCAAAAGTACCCACAGGAATGGCCAAGGACAATTGGCGCGGGCCCCTATTTTCGAAGGTTTCACACATGTCGTTGAAAGCTTTACCTCCGTCGGATCTGCGCGCCCTCTTGTCAGGGATGCCGGGATGGCAAGATTTGGAGCAGGCCATCCCCATAGGCCTTCAAGAGCAACTTGACGACGCCGTCCGGTCCGGGACCTGCCTTCCGGGGCCCTCCTTTTGGTTCCGGGCACTGGAAGCAGTGGGTCGACCGGAGAACGTGCGCGTGGTCATCTTGGGTCAGGACCCCTACCACGGGGTGGGCCAAGCGCAAGGGCTTTCTTTTTCCGTCCCGGATGGCTGGCCCTTGCCACCTTCGCTGCGTAACATCTACAGAGAGATCGCCGCAGATGTGGGGGGGACGCCGCCTGGCTCCGGAAACCTCGAAGGCTGGGCAAAACAAGGCGTGCTGCTGCTCAACGACGTACTGACGGTGGCACCCGGCGCCCCGGGCAGCCATTCGGCCTTTGGATGGCAGTCCTTGACCGAAGCCGTTTTGGGCACCCTCATGCACCGACCTGTGGCCTTTTTGTTGTGGGGGCGGCACGCCCGACGTCACGCATCCGGGGTTGGCCGACTTCACCCGGAACACTTGGTGTTGCAGGCACCGCACCCGAGTCCGCTCAGCGCGCACCGCGGTTTTCTGGGGTGTGGACACTTCAGCGCGGTGAACCGTTGGCTGGTTGAGAAGGGAGAATCCCCAATCCGATGGTTTGGCGCCCCATGGTGATGAAGTCCAGCCTCACGTGGGGCACCTTTGTCCCATGAAGGCATCTGCATCTCCATGGCAATGTGTGGCCCAATGGCGTGGCCACCAGAGGGCTGTCTATGACTTGGCCTGCGATGCTGGTGGGCACATCTGGAGTGTGGGAGGCGATGGACTTCTGGTCAAATGGGACCGGGCCTTGTCCAATTGGGACGCCACAGGCGAAGCCATGGCCCGGACGGACCAGGCGCTGTTTTCGGTCGCTGCCGTCGATGACGGAATGGTGGCCGGTGGCGCTTCAGGGGGCATGGTGCACCGATCGGATAAAGGGACTGAGGTCCTGACCGGACATGAAGGCGGGACATTCGTATTTCAGGGTGTGCTTTCGGCCGGGGCAGATGGGCGCCTGCGGAACTGGAGAACCGGTGAAATCCTCGCGGAAGTTCCGGGGCGCATTCGTTGTTTGTTGTGGGACAAGGATGCAGATTCATGCAAATTGGGCACCCACCTCGGCCGCATCCACGATGTCAAAACCGGTTGGATCCTCAATGTCCATGAGGGCAGTGTTCGCGTCCTGATGCCATGGCCCGGCAAGCCGGCTGTGGCCACAGCCGGCGTAGATGGCCGGTTGAAATTGTGGTCCACTGCAGAAGAACCTTGGACGGAACTGCTGTCCATCGAGGCCCATAAGGGGGCCATCTACCGGGCGGTGGCGTCTCCCGATGGGCGATGGGTGGCCACCGCCTCCCGGGACAGGTCGGTGGCGGTGTGGGATGCGACCACTTTGGAGTTAGCGGCGCGCCTGCATGGGCCTGGCATGAAAGGGCATACCCGTTCTGTGAATGCCCTCCTGTGGGCCGACTCGGCCACCCTCATTTCCGGAGGCGACGACCGGCGAATTCTAGTNTGGCGGCACGACCCTGATGCTGGGCCTGAAACGCACGGCGTGCGCCACTAACTTCGCGGATAGGATGAGCAAACCCAGCATTCCCAAAGGCACCCGAGATTTCACCCCCGCTGTGGTGGCCCGCAGGCATTGGATTTTCTCCACCCTTCGTCAGGCCTTCGAGGCTCGGGGGTTCCAGCCGATCGAAACCCCNGCCATGGAGGCGTTGGCCACCCTGACCGGGAAATACGGNGAGGAGGGCGATCAGCTCATTTTNAAGCTGCTCAACAACGGGGACTTCCTCGCCAAGGCCCACGAGGATACGCTGGCGGAGCGGGACAGCAAGGCTTTGTCCTTCCAGATTTCCAAAAAGGCCCTGCGCTATGATTTGACGGTACCGTTTGCCCGATTTGTCACCATGCATCGGAACGATTTGCCGATGCCGTTCAAGCGATACCAGATGCAAACGGTATGGCGTGGGGACCGTCCCGGGCGCGGCCGCTATCAGGAGTTCGTTCAATGTGATGCGGACATCATCGGATCCACCGGTGTGTTTTGNGAATTGGAATTGGTGTCGCTCTTCCACGAGGCGTTGACTGCATTGGGGGTGCCTCAGTTCCGCATTCTCATCAACGACCGCCGCGTCCTTTCGGGCATGGCCGCCTCTTTGGGTGTGGAAGACCGTTTGACCGAGTGGACAGTGGCTGTGGACAAGCAGGACAAGGTTGGTGTGGACGGTGTGTGCAAGGAGTTGTCGGACCGTGGATTCGATCAGCAGGTCCAAGACGGTACCCGCNCCTTGTTTGCAGACCGGCCCAATGGCGTGGCGGGCATGGACGCGATCGGNGCAGATTTTGACCACCCCGATGTCAAGGCCGGGATTTCGGCCCTGAAGCAGCTATGGGCGCTGGCAGAAGGAGAAGGTGTCCAAGCTCCTGAACTGGTCTTTGCACCAGGCCTCGCACGAGGATTGAACTACTACACCGGTGCCATCTTTGAGGTACAAGTGGTCGACGCTCCGGTGGGCAGCATTTGCGGCGGCGGGCGGTACGACGATCTGACGGGCATCTTCGGTATGCCTGGCGTGAGCGGGGTCGGTATCAGTTTCGGCGCAGACAGGATCTACGACGTTCTCGAACACTTCGACGCGTTCCCCAGTGACTTGGAAACCGACCTGGACATGCTCATCCTACACATGGGCGAGGACAGCGTCCCCCACATTCTGCAGGCGGCCCGCGAATGCCGGGCCGCAGGCCTCAGAACGGAACTGTATCCCGATTCTGCCAAGCTCAAGAAGCAGTTCAAATACGCCGACGATCGTCGCGCTCCCCATGTGCTCATGTTGGGCAGTGACGAAGTCGCGGCTGGACATGTGACTTGGCGGAACATGGTCACAGGCGACCAGCAGAGCCTCCCTCTCGGCGAGGTCATTGTTGCATTGAAGGGCTGATTCAGCCCGCCTCGAGCAGGGGCAATTGACATTCCCAACCTCCACCGGCGTGGGCGATTCCGCCATGTCGAAGCATGAAGGCGTGGTCCCATTCTTTCAGCGTGTGGCTAGGCCAAGATTGGGGACCTGCGCTATCGGACCTGAGGAGGACCGAGCCTTCTGAGATGGACCAGGTCCATGTGATGCGTTCGATTTGGTTCGTGCGTAGGGCGTCAATTCCCCAGCGTTCTGCGGCCCCAAGGAACAGCATGGACGGGACCTTTGAAGCGGTCAGGCGTCCATCACGGAGCTGGAAATCCTCCACGGCGATATCCAACCCCATGTCATTCAACCAGGCAGCCCAACGTCGAATGTGACGAACCGCATCTTCGAGGGGCAAGTCGTCCCGATCCCGCTCGATGAAGACGTTGCGCAGGTGGGCCGCCATGCCGCCCACCCATTCAGCAGCGGTCCCGCCGCTGACTCCATTCTGAGCAATGCTGTTTTCCAGTCGCCGCAGCAGAAAATCGAGGTCCTCTGTATTCCCGCGCGAAAGCAGCAAGACCGATTTGCATCGGCGCATCCGCCGTTCTATCACCTCGGCTTCCCGGGCCCGCATGATTTGTTGCTGGACGGTGCCGCGCTGGGCGATGATCCAGAGCCGCTCATGGGCCACCATCTCGGATCTGCGTTGTTTCTGTTGTGCCGTACTCCTCAGCACCGACCGCAACAGCCAAGGACAGATGGCCCAGCCTGGCATGCCCAGCAGCAGACACCACCATGGCCCTGGATTCGCCTGCCAGAATCCGATCGCCAAGGCCACTCCGAGAACCAATGTCCATGGCCTCCGCGCCGTTCGAAGCAAGGCCAACCGGTGGCCAGATGCCTGACGGAGGGGCCACCCCACAGCCAGCATCGCGGCCCAAGGGGCCAGCGAGAAGAGCAACAGATCGAGCATGGTCCAGCAGACGGGGCAACCGTCTCAGGACCAATCTAACCGGTCCAGTAATCTGCGGACCGCATCAAAGGGAAGGGTTTGTGAGCGTTGTGCTTCGGTTTGCAACCGGTCCCAGGCCGCCTTGAATTCGGGGTTGGCCAAGGCGCGGCGTTTGAGTTCGGATTCCATGGCCGCTTCAAGGGCCACCGCCTGTTGGTGCTGGCGCCGTGTGACCAATGTGCCACTCTCCGTGGCCTGGTCCAATCGCTGTTCCATTCGCTCGAGCCAAGCGGCCACTTGTTCTCCGTCGAGGCTGCTGCCCAATCCAAACAGGGGTGGGGCTCCGTGCAACGGAGGGGGGAGCAGGGACAGCGCACCGCGGTAGGCGGCCAGACTTGATTTGGCCTCGGCCAAGCGTGCCTCAGGGCCGTCGCACTTGTTCATGATGAGCACATCTGCCCATTCCAAAATTCCGCGCTTGATGCCTTGGACGCCGTCACCACCGCCAGGGAGCATGAGCAGAAGGAAGAGGTCCGTCATGCTCCGCACCTCCGTCTCGCTTTGTCCCACGCCCACGGTCTCGATGAGGATTCTGTCAAACCCGGCAGCTTCGCAGAGGAGCAGGGTCTCCCGTGTGGCGCGGGCAACGCCACCCAAGGCGTTTCCCGTTGGGGAAGGGCGAACGAATGCTTCGTGGTGCTGGGCGAGGTCGNCCATTCGGGTTTTGTCGCCAAGCATGCTTCCGCCGGTGCGCTGACTGGACGGGTCCACTGCCAGCACAGCAACCCGGTGTCCACGCTGGATCAGGAGCAGGCCTGCAGCTTCGATCCAAGTGCTCTTTCCCACTCCGGGAACGCCGGTGATGCCGTAGCGTCGGGCCTCAACCCGATGGGGAGCCAACATGGACAGCAGCTGCTCGGCCGCAGCGCGGTCCTCCTTACGATGGCTTTCGACGAGGCTGATGGCCTTGGCCAAAGCGGCCCGATCGCCACCACGGATGGCATCTGCCCAGATTTGGGTCTCAGCCAAGGCGCTAAGGCGTGCGCCGCGAATTCGATCGAGGGCCCGCTGGCGTGCTTGATTTTGAGGGTCGTTGGCCATGCCGGCCCCCAAGTTAGCGGTAGTTTGGCCCCTGTGAATTCATGCGCATCCATCCCCGTCCGCCTTCGGTGGGCCTGTACGGCAGTTTGGCTCGGTTTGTGGNGCTTGGGAGGGCTCCATGCGCAAGGCGATTCCCGNAGCGACTCCCTAATTCGCGTCGAACTCGGAGGGGAAGTGTTGGGGCCGGATGGCCGAGGGTTGCCGGGCTGCATGATCGTCAACCGCTCTACGGGTGAAGGTCGCTTCGGCAGCGCGAGTGGTCGGTTTGCTTTGCTGACCAAACCGGGGGATACCCTCCAATTTGCGGCCATTGGGTTCCAGACGGTTGCGCGCCGCGTGCCCATGGAAGCGCCAGAGTCGGGGTCCTGGAATTGGACCGTGCATCTCGCCCGCATCGCCGTGGATGTGGCCACGGCGGAAGTCATTGCACCCCGTGACCTCGGTGACATTGTCCGCGACATTCAAGCGTTGGGCTACGAAGAAAAAGAGATGAGGACGAGTGGCATTGACGCCCTCACCAGCCCCATCACTTATCTGTACGAGCAATTCAACCGGATGGAGCGGAGCAAGCGGGAGGTGGCGCGGCTGGAGAACGAGGACCGCCGCCGCGACCTGCTCAAGGAGTTGATGGTCAAATACGTCGATTACGACATCGTGTCCCTCGACCCTGCCGAGTTTGATGCTTTCGTGGATTTCGTGGACCCAGGCGAGGCTGTGCTCAAGGCCTTGACCCAATACGAATTCATTCTCTGGACCCGGGAGAGGTTCACGGCCTTCAAGGCGCGGCCGGAGCGGCTGGAGGATGTAGACTACGAGTACCAGTGGGACGACTGACGTCTAGGCTCACTCGAGGTAGGAAGAGTTCAAATAGAAGGCGAAGGCCTTGAAGACGAGTCCGGCACCGGCAATGGCCACGCCCACCACGCGAATCGAGCGGTAGCGTTCGCTGTACTGGTCGAAACGGACAACCATGTCGACAAAAAGGGAGATGGCGGCCACGGCNTCGAACAGGGTCACCCATCCCCGGCGCAGGTCAATGAAGTCCATCACCCGAGTGGCCAGATTGCCTGGTTGCCNATCTTCCANGACGATGTCCGCCAGGAACAAGGCGTTGTAGGCGACAAGAAGGACGAGACTGGTGTCGAGCAGGCGTTGTTCTGTAGAGGCGGAAGGGGTGTCGGCCATGTTGCGAAGGTAGCCGGGCCATTCGTGCCCACGGCGTCCAACACAACATTTCGGGCCCTACTTTCGTTNNACNATGGCCATGCCGAACGACTCCCGCCCTNAAGTCCGCGTCGCGACCCTGCGCAACCCGTCCACCGAGTCCGCCCTTCAGGGGCGCAAGCAGGACCGCATGCAACGCTTCGCCGTGGTGGCGCTCGGGTGTTTGTGGCTGCTGGCGTTTGCTACCGGATGCAGCCGCAAGACCAAGAACTGCAGCGCCTATGATGGGGTTCAGTTCGAGGCGCCGGTTGAAGCTCAGAACTGAAAGTAAATGAACGGCGTACCGCCTGCGGCGAGCACGGCCATGGCCACCGCCACAGCGATGATTGCTGTCCCCAATTGGGCCACAAACGGCGCGCGGACAAAAGCGTTGCGGTAACGATTCTTTAGGGCAGAGGGCAGGAGGTGGATGAGGTAACCCAGTCCCATCATGGCAAAGACATGACCATAGTGGTTGCAGACTTCGTTCACGACGGACCACGCCGTCGGTGAGCCCAATTTGTGAAGCACGATGNTGGCGGAAGCCCATTCTGCTTCGAGGTCATGCGTGGAACCAAAGCTGGCCCATGTGGTGTGGGAAGCGGTGCGGAACCAGATTCGGGTGAAGGTGATGAAGTGGAAAGTGATCGCCACTGCGACGGCCCGCTTCCAGAATCGGTCCTTGGCCTCCCATGGGCTGACCTTCCGCCACAGCTTGTAGACGGTGATGCCCAATCCATTCAGGCCGCCCCAGATGACGAAATTCCAGCTGGCGCCGTGCCAGAGACCACCGAGGAGCATGGTCATCCAAATGTTCACATTGGTGGTCNCCCAGCGGTGGAATCGCGGAATGCGGGCCATGGCGATGCCCCCGCCGATGAGGGTCACGAGAAGCCCGGCAATGAAGTTGGGGTTGGGCACCATCAACACCACAAAGCTCAGCAGGAATGCCGCGCTGATGGCGGTGAACCAAGAAGCGCTGCGGTTGCCCCCCATCGGAATGTACAGGTAGTCCTTCAGCCACCCGGAAAGGCTCATGTGCCATCGCCTCCAGAAGTTGCCACAATTGTCGGCTTTGTAGGGACTGTTGAAGTTCTGTGGCAACCGATATCCCATCAACATGGCTACGCCGATTGCCATGTCCGTATAACCGCTGAAATCGGCATAGACCTGCAAGGAATAGCCGTACATGGCCATGAGGACCTCAAACCCGCTGTGTGCCTCCGGAGCGGAGAAGACCCGGTCGTTGAAGTTGACGGCAATCCAATCGGCCAGGAGGACTTTTTTGAGCAAGCCATTCAAGATCCAGAATCCCGCTCGCCCCACCACTTCCCGGCTCACTGCGGCGGGCTTCAAGATTTGGGGGACGAAGTCGGCCGCACGGACGATGGGACCGGCCACCAATTGCGGGAAGAACGACACGTAGAAGCCAAAGTCAGTCAGCTGGCGAAGCGGTTCAATGTGCCGGCGGTGAATGTCCACCGTGTAGCTGATGGTTTGAAAGGTGTAGAAGCTGATGCCCACTGGAAGCAGGATCCGGTCCACCGTCCATTGGGTGCCCAAGGCTGCATTGCTGCCTACGGCCAGCCAATTTCTCGGAATGATCGACGCTCCGGTGGCCGTGTTCCACGCATCGGTGATGAAATAGGTGTACTTGAAATAGAACAGGAGGCCCAGGTTGAGCGCAATGCTCAAGGCCAACCACCGTGTCCTTGCCGAATCGGTCTTCCCACGGTGAATGCGGTGGCCGATGAGGTGGTCACTAACGGTGGAAAACAGGAGGATCAACACGAACCAACCACTGGTCTTCCAGTAGAAGAGCAGGCTGGCCAGCAGAAGCCAGACTTGCCGCAGCGTGCGTTGTCGTTCCCGGTGCCAAAGGCCATCCACAACCAGTACGCCGAGCAGGAAGACCCAGAACGATCCGTCTAGGAAGGTCCACGGGGCAGCAGGGTCATGGTGAAGCCAAGCCGTCCAATCATTCATGGCGTGACGGGGCTCAAAGCGTTTCGGGTGAGGACCATATAGAGGAGTTCACCAATGAGGATGTACCCGTTTCGGTTGAAGTGGAGGCGGTCCGAGGCGGCAAATCCGGCATCGCACAGGGCGTCGATGGAATGTGCGCCGCCCAAGGCGTGGTACAGGTCCCAACAGGCCACATGTTTTTCTGACACCAATTCGAGCATGGCTTTGCGGACCTTCTCGGCGTTGGGGTTGTGGCGGCGGCGGTAGTGGCTGTCGTTGTTGGTGACAAGGAGGATGTCCACCACAGGGTTTGCAGCCCTTACGGAGTCAATCAGTTGGGCGTAACGGGCCTTGAACCGGTCGGGGTTGAACCGCTCTGGCGCCATGTGGGCATCGTTGATGCCCCACGCGAGAATGGCCAGGTCTGCACCAGTGGATCGCAATTGGTCCACCAGGTGGGGGTGGCGCAACCAAGCCGCTGTACTGGCACCGTTTCCACCCAGGTCGTGATACACGACATCGGCCTTGTCGTGGTGAAATTGAACCCCGTGGAAATGCGCCTTTTCGCTGACCGGTGGAATCAAGATGAGCGTGTCTCCTGCCTTGGTTTGCTTGGTGTCCGCCACCTGCCATAGGTTGGATTCTTCAGGACGGGTCAGGATGCTCACATCATCGGGACAATCCTCCAATGCGCTGCACCAAAGTCGAATGGTGTCCGGGGTCATGCTGGTTGCCTCGATGCCGGTCAGCCCCCAATGCCCCTGGTGGCGACGATGGGCCGATCGCTGGCCGAACCATGAAGCGGCACTGGACCAACGTGTCTCCGGTGGGCCGTTCTCTCCGACCAATCGGTGCGGGGGCACCACGCCTCGGGTGGCAATGACGCCGGGTCGGTCCCCTTGCAATGCCTTTCGGAATGCCCACCCAATTCGGCCAGCTTGCACATGGGACCCACCAAAGTGGAGGATGTGGAGCGGACCAGTCAGTTCGCCTTCCCCGGAAAGAAGGCTGCGCCATGCGTCGAGAAAAGCGGCCATGTGTTGTCGCCCATGAAGGCGGTCAGTCCCATCTCGAACGCCGGCGAGGAGAGAGGATCGGAGGGGGTCGATGACTTGAAGGGTGGAATCTGTCCAACCGAGTTCTGCCTCTGAGGCGGCGCGGTATTGAGGCCATGCAGGCAGGCTCAGGCCAAGGGTCAGCATGCCCAGCCAGATCAGACGGTCAGGGCGCATCACTTCCTTCATGGTGGAGTTGAACTTGGCTGGCCGACCGGGGCGTGATGCCTTGGAGGGGAGCGTGGTCTCCTCCTTGTTTCCAGCGGCGGAATTCCGCCCATAGGGCGCGGTCCAGCAATTCTCCCACTTTTCGCGCACCACGTGGGGTGAAGTGCACATGATCTGGTCCGGCCAATGGGGGGGAGGATTGGACCCAGGCCGGCATGCTGCCGAGTCCACCCATGACCTCTAGCAAATCCCAATAAGCGGCACCCGCATCGAGGCTGGCTTCGAGCAGCGCATCCCGGATGGGAGAAAGCAAGGGGTAAGAGGTCCAATTGAGACCGGTTTTCTCGGCCATGTCCGAAGGCCCGATCACCAGAATGGCAGCCTGGGGCTGCAGCGATTGGAACAACTGGATTTGCCGCTTCATCCAACCTGCATAACGGCGCGCAGCAACGGTGTCTGTGCAGTAGGGTACGCTGTTGCCGCCAAATTGGAGCACCACCAAATCTGGAGAGAGCCGCGACAATTGGTCCGCGAAAACCCGACGTTCGAGCTTGCGGAACAAGGTGCCCGAGGATCCGCGCATGGCCACCCCGTGCCATTGGACTCCACCCCCGATTGGGTGAAGCGCAAACAACCGGGGTGGGGGGGCAGAAAAGCAAAGGTCCAAGTCGGGGTCGCCCGGCATCATGGCAGAGCTGGGGATTCGGGCCACTCCGGGCAGTTGCCCTTCGTAGAGGGTGTCCACCGGGCTTCCGGACAGGCTGAGGATGCAATCTTGGCGGACCGTGTCGTGCCACAACTCTAGACCGGTCCACATGCCAAACCCCTTGGGGCTTCGTTGTTCCCGTCCAATGCCGAGGCACAAAGGGACACCGGCTGCGGCGGCATCGGTGGCTTGGGCCGCCGCGTCAGCATAACTGGCGAGCAGGCCGTAATTCTCGTCGCGGTCCGAGGTGTCTCGGCGACCAAATCGGGTGTGCCGGTTCCACGGTCCTTTATTGGGTTGGCGGAGGGCAAAACTTTGTACCAGGGGCACAGTGGGTTGAATGCCAGGACCGAAGCCACCCCACCGCGTTTGCCACCGCTCCCGCAGGGTCCCGGAAATGCGGTCTCCCTCGATTTGGCTGTCCCCGTAATGCAGGATGTTGACGTCCTCGCCGGAGTGGAGCTGCGCCCACAGTCGGTCCATCAAGCCTGGCTTTGACTCGGGGATGCGAATCCGCAAGGCGCCGGGCACCCAATCTGTGCCCTGAGGCTCAGACAAAGCCATCGTTTTGGCCACAAATGGCTGAGACGCCGCAGGTGTTGGGGTTGAATCGACCCGTGCGGTGATGACTCCGGCAGGTGTGGTCTGCACAAGCCTTGTGTTGGCGCTGTCTACACGCAGTGAATTGGGGCCTTGAACGACGGAAGTGGCCTGAGTGGAATCGGGCAGTGGGGGAGATTCCGATTCGGTGAGTTTGGCGTCGTAAGCGGCCAACAGGTCTTCGACGTCCTCTGGCTTCCACCGCGGTACAACCAGGGCATCGCTGTATTCAGGACCCCTCAGCGCATGCCAGGCCGCTGGCATGTGTAACCGAATGGCCACCCCGCCGACCTGCCAGCCGTCGGGCGGGCAAAGGCTGGAAAGCGCTGCCATGCACAAGCCTAGGATGGCCAATGCTACGACGGGCCGCCAACGGGCATCGGGGGGAGGGTGAGTGCTCATTCCAGGGGGATTCGGATTTGCATCCCGGGTTGCAACGCTTCCGGAGCGAGGTCATTGGCCGACATGATTTGGCCCATGCTGATGCCCGAGTATTGGGTGGCAATGGACCAAAAGGACTCCCCCTCGCGGACGGTGTGCCACCGGAATGCACCGGCGGGGACGTTGCGTTTCGGAGTTTCAGTGGCGCCTGGTTTGGGGCTGGGAATCCGAAGAACCAACGACTGCCCGGCCTGAATCAGATCGCCTTCGAGGCCGTTCCAATCTTGGATTTCGGAAATGCGCACCCCGTGCTTGCGCGCAATGGTACCCAGCACTTCACCGGGTTGGACCACGTGCACATGCTCCAGCTGTAGGCTGCCGCGTTTCGGTGCCCAGTTGCACCAGTCGGACCACGCTTTGTCGCCCACGGCATTCGCCAGGGATTGGGGGAGCCGAAGGCCCGGCCGATTGGAGGTCCATCCGATGGAATCCGTCGTATACCATGGGTTTTCTCGCCGCACCATTCCCACATCGACACCCAATTCAGCCAGTGCTTGGAAATGGCTGCAGTCGCAAGCTGGGGCGCACCCCACGACCGTCCATTGCCTCTCGCGGAGGGCCCACAGTGCGGTAAGTCGGTCGCGTTTGAAATTCCGATCCACTTGAAGCCAGACGCGCAAGAGGTGGAGCCATCCCAGCAGGTCAGCGTCGAGAAAGTCGGGGTCGAACCGTTCTGCACTGCGGGGACCGCGCACCACATCCAGCACCTGAAGCAGGGGGGAGTTTGGGAATCGGTCCGAAGCGGCAGCGATGCGCGCCACCATGGCCGGCCCCATGCGCTCGGGCAAGTGCCGTTCGTCCCATCCGCGACGGACTTGCAGTCCGAGGGAGAGGGCTGTCGGGAGGTCCATCGCCCATGCTCCCGCGCGGCGCCCTGGGCCATAGTAGCCCTGATCCCAACCGGTGAGCACGAGGGGCAGGAGCGCCCATTCCTCAGGNAGNTCNGCCTGGGCCAAGGCGAGTTCCATTTCCGGCCGCCACCGATCCCCATTGGCTTCGGCCAAGCGAAACAGCCGCATGCCATCTGCCAGCAACCTTTGCAGCGCGCGGTCGGCATGGTGATCGGCTTCGGGGAGCACGTCCAATTCGGCCACCAAGGCCTCCGCCCAAGGGCTTCGAGCAGGCCAGTCCTGCACCCGGAGTTCTGGTTGGAGCGGTGCCGTCACACAACCTGGTTCGATGCTTTCGAGCTCCAAAACCCAATTCTGAGATTCGAATTCTCTCACCATCATGTCCCAGCGCGCCAAATCTGGTTGCGCTTCAATCCCCTCAATGAGGAGCCAAAGCCATACAAATGTGGCGCAGCGTAAGAGGGGTGGGAGATTCAGCATTTTCGTACACGAAGATGCGGGTGCACCGGGGTAACTTCTGCCGCGAGCCAGCTGTTGTTGCACCCAATGCCCCCCGAATCCATCCACGAAGACGACCGGGATCGGCGCATCCAAGAATTGGAGGCCGAGGTCAAAGCCATGCGCAATGCGGAGGCCCGCTACCGTGGCATCATCGAAAACATGGAGCTCGGCATCATGGAGGTCGACAGCGAGGAACGGGTGGTGCGCGCCCACCCGCGATTTTGTGACATCGTGGGCTACAGTGAGGCCGAGTTGTTCGGAAAAAAGGCATCGGCCCTGCTCTTGGATGAGGAGGCTCAGGCCAATATGGATGCCGTGACAGCATCCCGGAATGCTGGGGACAGCGGTCTGTATGAGGTCCCCATCCGGACCAAGCAGGGTGAACTCAAATGGCTGCTGATCAGTGGGGTTCCAATTCACACCCCGGATGGGGCCATCATCGGGTCGATGGGCATTCACTATGACATCACGGAGCGCAAGCAGGATGAGCAGCGCATGGTTCAGGCGATGTTGGATGCGGAGGCGGCCCGTCAGACGGAACGGGAGTTCTTGGCGCGCATCAGCCACGAAATCCGGACACCCATGACCGCCATCCTGGGGATGACCCGACTTTTGGGGGATACGCCCCTGAGCGGAGAACAGCGCACGTTATGGAAGGCCATGTTGGAAGGAGGGGAAGTGCTGAAGCAGTTGCTTGACGGCGTCTTGAACCTGACCCGCCTGGATGCGGGTCGCATGGAAGTCCAAGAGGAAACCGTGAATATTGCAGCGCTCGTTTCCGGCGTGGTGGCACCATTTCGTCCTCCCCTCGCCGAAAAGGGGGTCGAGTTGGTCGTGTTGTTGCCCAAGACCGAGACCTGCCTTCAATTGGACGGTTCCTTGTTCACCCAAGTGCTGATGAACTTGCTCGGAAATGCAGTCAAATTCATGGACCAAGGTGCCGTTTCTGTGGAAGTCAGTGTTGCGTCCAACGGCGACGAAAAACATGAATTGCATCTCACCGTGACGGACTCCGGAGTGGGCATCCCTGAGGAAGACCAGGACGCCATATTCCAGCGGTTTTACCAGGCATCCAACCGAGAATTTCGCCACCAAGGGTCGGGTTTGGGTCTGTCCATCGTCAAGGACATCATCGAGTTGGTGGGAGGAGAATTGTCGTTGAGCAGTGAACGGGATCGAGGTACGCGGTTCGACGTGATCTGGCCGACCGCCTCGGCCGAGACCTTGGAAAATCGGGTGCCGGTCGCCTTTACGGACGATGGGCGGCTTGAAGCCCATGTGCTGATCGCTGAGGACAATGAGATCAATGCCCTTCTGTTGCGGACCCTCCTTGAAAGGTGGGGGGCTACGGTAGAGGTGGTGGACAATGGCGAAGCTGCCTTGGAAGCTTGGAGAAAGGGAGACCATTCTTTTATCTGCATGGATGTGCAGATGCCGGTCCGCGACGGCATCTGGGCCACCCGCTGCATTCGCGATGAGGAGAGGGGGCATCTGCCCATTCTCGGCTTGAGTGCATTTGCCTTTGATGCGGACAAACAGGCTGCTCTGGATTGTGGAATGGACGCGTACCTGACCAAGCCATTTACACCGGAAGAACTCAAGGAGACCATCCGCCGAATGTTGGCATGAATTTGCCATCGTCCGTGTAGTCAAAAATCCCCCACGAAAATCGTAAAATCATCCACAAATGAATAGTATTAATAGACAAAACACTATTCATGCTTGTTTTTCGTGGGTATAATGTGTAAATTACAATTGTGGTTGACAGGCACTTCCTTAGGGGAAGTCAATCACAGTTGTGAATCGTAGAGAAGCACCCGCAACGGCGGGTGTTTCCATTTTTGGGCGGTTCATCCCACGATGAGGCGGATTGTGGACAAGCTTCTGTCCATCAGCTCCGAAACCCTCATG
>NYTZ01000049.1 GCA_002683735.1 Flavobacteriales bacterium | reverse complement strand
CTCATCATCAAGGTGAGGAATAAAATCGTGGCCGATGGCCTGGACGACAGCTCGTTTGACGTGACCGACTGTGGCCAGCACGTTTCAGCCGCCGAGTTCAATGCCCTCGCCCAAGCCCCCGACACGGTGGTGGTGGACATGCGCAACCATTACGAGAGTGAGGTCGGACATTTCAAAGGTGCCATCCTGCCCGCCGCAGAGACGTTCCGGGAGGAAATCCGCGAAGTGGAGGACCTGCTCAAGGATCAGCGTGACCGCAACATCGTCCTCTACTGCACGGGGGGCATCCGCTGCGAAAAAGCCAGCGCCTACCTCAAGCACAAAGGCTTCCCCAACGTCCACCAACTCGAAGGCGGCATCATCGAGTATGTGCGCCAGGTCAAAGAGCAAGGCCTCGACAATCGGTTCAGGGGAGTCAACTTCGTGTTTGACGAGCGCCTCGCGGAACGCGTCTCAGAGGACGTTGTCTCCGAATGCCACCATTGCGGCGCCCCCAACGACACCGTGACCAACTGCGCCAACGCAGCTTGCAATGTCTTGATGGTACAGTGTCCGAAGTGCGCCAACACCATGAACGGAACCTGCAGCACCGATTGCGCCGACTTCATGGCCTTGCCTGCCGACCAACAGAAAGCCAAGCGATCGGGGACACGCCCGACACGCCGCACCCTTCGTGCACCCAACACCGCCCGCAAAGCGGACCTCTGATTAAGCGTCCTTCCGGCTGCGGTCGAGAAACGCGATGTTGCGCTTCAGCCCCTCAAATCCTGTACGCTGGACGGGGCTCTTCCGGAACAATTCTCCAAAGGTGTCCTCCTTGAGGTCCGCCCATTCCTGTCGGGTCATTTGCATCAATTCCGGCTTGGGAACAAAAGCCGGCTCGTTGTGGGGCGTGGCGTGGCGGTTCCACGGACACACGTCCTGACAGAGGTCGCATCCGAACATCCAGTTGTCGAATTTGCCCGCCATGGGCTCCGGCAAAGCGTCGCGCAGTTCAATGGTGAAGTAGCTGATACACCGGCTACCGTCGACCACTTGAGGCCTGATGATGGCTTCCGTCGGACAGACATCGATGCAACGGGTGCACGTCCCACAGTGGTCCGTGACCGGACCATCCGCCGGCAAATCCAGNTCGACCATGATCTCGCCGAGGAANAAATGGCTNCCGCCCTGCTTGTTGAGCAGAAGGCCGTGTTTGCCCACCCATCCCAGACCGGACTTGACCGCCCATGCCCGCTCCAGCACCGGTGCCGAATCTACATACACACGCCCAGCGATGTCCCCCCAGTCCCTGCGCATCCATTTGAGCAGCTCCTTGAGCCTCCACTTCACCACGAAGTGGTANTCTGCCCCGTAAGCGTATGTGGAGATCTTCGGCGCATCGGGGTCCGCCTGTCGAACGTCGGTGTAGTGGTTGAAGAGCAGGCTGATCACCGTCTTGGTGCCGGGCAGAAGCAAGCGCGGATCAAGGCGCTTGTCGAAGTTTCTTTCGAGGTACCCCATTTGGCCATGGCGCCCCTCGGCCAGCCAAGCGGCCAGACGGGGCTCCTCCTCTTCCAGGCGCTGGGCTTTGGAAAACCCCACGCCCGAGAAACCGAGTTCCTCGGCCCAGCGCCGAATCTGCGCCACGCGCTCCTCCCCGATGTGCGCTGTTCGGCCCATCTGCTTGGTCAGCCGGCGTCAAACAGGCCTCCCCCGGCCGTAGGCACCTTGCCCAGGTGACGGTAGGCAGCCTCAGTGGCTTGCCGACCGCGCGGCGTCCGGATCAGGAAGCCTTCCTGAATGAGGAACGGCTCGTACACCTCCTCGAGGGTGCCGGCATTCTCTCCCACGGCAGTAGCAATGGTCGTGATGCCCACTGGCCCCCCCTTGAATTTATCGATGATGGTGCCGAGAATGCGGTTGTCCATTTCATCGAGTCCCTTGCGATCGACGTTCAATGCGTCCAATGCGAAGCGGGTGATTTCCGGCTCGATCGTGCCGTTGCCCTTGATCTCGGCGAAATCCCGAACCCGGCGCAACAAAGCGTTGGCAATGCGCGGCGTGCCACGGCTGCGGCCGGCGATCTCGAACGCCGCCTCATAATCAATGGGAATGCCCAGAAGCCCTGCGCTCCGCTCTACGATGCCCGTCAGTGTCTCCGCGTCGTAATAATGGAGGCGCAGGTTGATGCCAAAGCGTGCGCGCAGAGGAGCCGTCAGCAAGCCGCTGCGCGTGGTCGCCCCGACCAAGGTGAACGGGTGCAAATCAATCTGCACCGTGCGGGCATTGGGCCCGGTGTCGATGACCAAGTCAATGCGGAAGTCCTCCATGGCGCTGTAGAGGTATTCCTCAACAATCGGACTAAGCCGGTGGATCTCATCGATNAACAGGACATCCCTCGGATCCAGACCAGTCAGCAGACCCGCGAGGTCGCCCGGCTTATCCAACACGGGACCACTCGTTGTCTTGATGGCCACCCCGAGTTCATTGGCCACAATGTTGGCCAGCGTGGTTTTGCCCAGACCCGGAGGACCATGAAACAGCACATGGTCCAACGACTCTCCCCGGCGTGCCGCCGCCTGGACGAACACCTCCAAATTCTCCAACGCCTCCCGTTGCCCTGCGAAATCCGCAAAGCCAGCAGGCCGGAGCACCCGCTCCACATCCCCATCGCTCGCGCCTTCAGCTGCGCCCCTCAGGTCGAAGTCTTCGTCCATGGGTACAAGTTCGTCAGGCCGATTCACAATCCGGACCGGCCCGAAACCTTGTTGCACACAAAACGGGCCTCTCCCGGTGGGAAAGCCCCGTTTTCATTGTCGTTTTCGCTGATGAATCAGTGCGCCGTCTCTCCGTCCCCAAGCGGCACGGTCTGTGGCACAAAGTCCTCGTCAAAAGCAGGGTTGCTGTAGTCGTATGCCCAACGGTGCACCTCCGGCAGGGCGCCAGGCCAGTTGCCGTGGACGTGCTCCACCGGCGTGGTCCACTCCAGTGTGTTGGATGCCCAGGGGTTCTCCGTGGCCACCTGGCCGCGGAAGATGCTGTGGAAGAAGTTGAACAGGAAGAGCAACTGGGACAAGGCGCCGATGATGGCGAAGACCGAGATCACCGGATTCAAGTCTGCCGTGGCATCGAGGAATTCGAAAGCACTGTACTCGTAGTAGCGGCGTGGTGCACCGGCCATGCCCACGAAGTGCATGGGGAAGAANACGCCGTATCCGCAGACAATGGTCATCCAGAAGTGGGCCATGCCCAGCTTTGTGTTGAGCATGCGGCCAAACATCTTCGGGTACCAGTGGTACACCCCGGCGAGCAGGCCGAAGATGGCGCTCATGCCCATCACGATGTGGAAGTGCGCCACCACGAAGTAGGTGTCATGCACGGTCACGTCCAAGGCGGAGTCAGCGAGGATGATGCCGGTCAAGCCGCCGGTCACGAACGTGCTCACTAGGCCGATGGAGAAGAGCATCGCCGGCGTGAAGCGCAGGTTGCCCTTCCACAGGGTGGTGATGTAGTTGAACGCCTTGACCGCAGACGGGATGGCAATCAACAGGGTCGTGAAGACGAAGACGGATCCGATGAAGGGGTTCATGCCCGTCACGAACATGTGGTGGCCCCACACGATGAAGCTCAGGAAGCCGATCGCAAGGATAGAACCAATCATGGCGCGGTAACCGAAGATGGGCTTCCGGGCATTTGTGGCGATGACTTCGGAGCTGATGCCGAGGGCGGGAAGCAACACGATGTAAACCTCCGGGTGGCCGAGGAACCAGAACAAGTGCTGGTACAGGATCGGAGAACCACCGGTCACGTCGAGGGCTTCACCCCCGATGAAGATGTCGCTGAGGTAGAAGGCCGTTCCCATGGAGCGGTCCATGAGGAGCAACACCACCGCGGACACGAGGACCGGGAAGCTCAACACGCCGAGGATGGCGGTGATAAGGAAGGCCCAGATGGTCAAAGGCAGGCGCAGCATCTTCATGCCCTTGGTCCGCAGATTGATCACGGTCACGATGTAGTTGAGTCCACCGAGAAGGGAGCTCACCACAAACAGGACCATGGACATCAGCCAGAGGGTCATGCCCATTCCACTGCCCGGCATGGCCTGCGGCAGGGCGCTCAGCGGCGGATACACGGTCCAACCGCCCGAGGCGGCACCGCCCTCCACAAAGAGGGAGAAGACCATGATGACNCTGGAGACCAAGAAGAACCAGTAGCTCAGCATGTTCAGGAAGCCGGAGGCCATGTCACGGGCACCGATTTGAAGCGGGATGAGCAGGTTGGAGAACGTGCCGCTCAATCCACCGGTCAGNACGAAGAACACCATGATGGTGCCGTGAATGGTGACCAGTGCGAGGTAAGCATTGCGGTCCAACACGCCACCCGGCGCCCACTTTCCGAGGAAGGTTTCGAGCACGGCGAAAGACTCACCGGGCCAACCCAACTGGAGGCGGAAGAAAATTGAGAGGGTCACTGCAAGGATCCCCATGAAGACAGCCGTGATCAAGAACTGCTTCGAGATCATCTTGTGATCCTTGCTGAAAACGTACTTGGAGATGAAGCTCTCCTGGTGGTGTGCGTGTGCTCCCATAGTTTCAGATTGGTTCAGGGGTTCAGTGGATCATGGCCATCTCACCGCCTTCGGCTGTTTCAACATCGGCCGTGGGGGTGGGTTCGTCTTCCGGCGCAGAGGGGGCATCCTCGTCCACGAGGAAGACATCCTGCTGCTCGAGCCATGCCTCATATTCCTCTTGGCTCTCCACGATGACGTCCATCTTCATGTTGAAGTGGGCAGCACCGCAGACCTTGTTGCAGAGGAGAACGTAGTTAAAGTCGGGGTCATCCAGGACTGTGCGCATGCTGTCCGTGGTGATGGTAGGGGTCATCTTGAAGCGGGTCGGCACGCCCGGCACCGTGTTCATCTGAGCCCGGAAGTGGGGCATGAACGCGGAGTGGATCACGTCGCGGCTGCGGAACACGAATTCGACTTCCTGACCGACGGGCAAGTGGAACTCGCCTTTGACGACCTGGTCATCCCGACCGGTGTCGAAGCTGCTCATGCCGTTCTCGAACGTGAAGCTCTCGATTTCCATGATCCGCTGACGGTGGCGCTTGAGGCGCTTCAGCTTGTCCTCCTTGGCCTCAACCTGGGCGTCCGTGAGGATGAGCAGGCGGTCCGCCTCGTGGGCGAGGATGTGGTCGATCTCAGCAATGCGTGCCTCGGCCACTTCCTTGAAGCCATCGTGCCCGTGGTCGCCATGATCCCCATGGCCATCGTGGCCATGGTCCGCGTGGTCGTCATGACTGTGGCCNTCATAACCATGGTCCGCGTGGTCGNCATGACCGTGGTCATCGTGGCCATGGTCCGCGTGATCGTCATGACTGTGGTCCTCATGACCATGGTCCATGTGGTCGTCATGACCGTGGTCATCGTGGCCATGGTCCGCGTGATCTTCATGACCGTGGTCATCGTGGCCATGGCCCGCGTGGTCATCATGACCATGGTCTCCATGGGCGTGGCTGTCACTGGCGATGCTGGACTTGAGGCGNGCGCGTTCGGCAAGGAGCAAACCCTTTTCCATGGCGAGGTCCTGTTCCAGGCCACCAATCTGCTTTTCGATTTCCACAATGGCGTCCTCGACGCCCTCCGGCGTGATGATGCCCAGCGGGTTCATCGGCGTGATCAGGTTGTAGTTGGACTGACCAAACTCCCCATCGTTTCCAACGTACCGGGCCGTCCAGTCAAACTGCTTGGAATACACCTCGATGCGGATGGCTTCGGCGGAAGCCTCGCCCGTCATCTGGTTCCACGTGCGGAGGCCATAAATGATGATCACGGCCAATACGACGGACGGGATGACCGTCCACACCAACTCGAGGCGGTTGTCGTGGGCGAAGAAGGTGGCCTTCCGATCCTTGTCGTAGGCGTATTTCCANGCGAAGTAGAAAAGCATCGTGTTCACCAGCACGAAGACCGCGGTGATGATCCAGATGTTGAAGCTCATGAGCGTATCCACGGCCACACCGTGCTCGGAAGCTGCCGGGGGAGCGTAATCCCCGTATGCCCAATAGAGGTAAGCGGTGGAAGCAAAGAAGACCGTCACGAACACCAGGAACAGGTTCGCATTGAGACGGGTGTCGGCGTGGGAGATGTCCTCCTCACGNCGTCCCGAGATGCGGGATGACAGTTCGTAGACCTTCGCCAGCTGCCCGATGGCAACGATGCCGACGATGACGACCAGGAGAATGAGCAATTGCATATCGACTCAGTTTGGGGTCAGTAGTGGAGGGCTTTTGACTCCTCGAGATACGGATGATTCACAGGGATCAGCGGCGCGCTTGCGAGGCGGCTCAGCGTCACGTGGATGAACAATCCGAGAAAGCCGAGGAAAGTTCCCCATTCAAAGAAGCCGAAATGCGCGTGGTCGTGCAGGGTTCCGGGTACGACGAGCAGATATACGTCCGCATAGTGCCCGCAGAAAATGAGGAAGCAGACCGGAATGAGGAAATAGGGGTTCCGCTTGGCGTCGCGTGCCACGAGCACGTAGAACGGNATGGCGAAGTTCACGAAGAACATCGCGATGAATGGCACCTTGTAGCTGGTGAACATCCGGGCGATGTAGTAGGTCACCTCCTCNGGGATATTGGAGTACCAGATGAGCAGGAACTGTGAGAACCAGAGGTAGCTCCACAGCATGCTGATCGCGAACACCCACTTGCCCATGTCGTGCATGTGGCTCTCGTTGACCTCTTTGAAGTAGCCCACAGAGCGGAGCCAAGTCAAGGTGACCGTAGCAAAGATGAGCATGCTCACCCACATCCCGCTGAAGGTGTACCATCCAAAGAGGGTGGAGAACCAGTGCGTGTCGATGGACATGATCCAATCCCAAGCCAGCGTGGAGCTGAACACGGCGAAAAACACCAAGAACAAGGCACCGCGGCGGTACATCTTGAAGTGCAGGTCGGTGCCCCCGATTTCGTCCTCAGCCAAGCTCCACTTGCGGAAAAGGCGGGCGAACAGCAGGAACGTACCGATGTAGACCAACGTTCGCAGCCAGAAGAAGCCCCCGTTGAGGTAGGCACTCTTGTTGGCAATGATGTGGTCGAAGTTGGGGTTGTCCACGGCACCATCCACCATCTCGTGGGAGTATGAACCATCGGGCAACATGTACTCGTAGTAAAGNGTGTGGTCCATCCAGTGGTAGAGGTGGTGCAGGTGGAATTGCCCAGCGAGGAGCACNATCAAAATCGCACCAGCACCAAAGGGCAGGAACCCGTACATCGCCTCGAACAGGCGCTTCAACACCGCACTCCATCCGCTCTCCGTGGCGTACTGAAGGGCGTAAAAGAAGAGGGCGCCGAGGGCCAGNGAGAAGTAGAAGAAACCGTTGACGAGCAGGTTGGCCCAGAAACGTTGGTGGCCGTGGCTGTCATCGAACAGAAAGCCGGAGGCAAGGGCCACCACACCAATGCCCATCAGGACATAGGTCAAGGTCTTGGCGCGGCCCTCGAAGCGGTAATTCATCGTGTCCATGGCTCAGAAATCGGTGTTGGCTGCCATGCCCTCCATGCCAACGGGTGCAGCCGGAGCAGCGGGCTTGCTCGGTTCATCCTTGGCACCCCCTCCAGCATCGGCTGGGACGAGAACGCCGTTTTCATCGAATTCGGGCATTTCGCCACCCTGCTGGAGCACTTTGATGTACTCGATGACCTCCCAGCGCTGACGCTGGCTCAACTGGCTGGCGTGAGAACCCATCAGGCCTTTTCCCCAGGTCAGCGTGTGGTACATCTTGCCTTCCGGCAGATCCTTCAGCTTGTCCACGTAGCTCGGGATACCGGCAATGTGGCCATTGACGCTCAACGCACCATCTCCCTTGCCCTCCACACCGTGGCACTGGGTGCACATGGCGGTGTAGACCTTCTCCCCGGCCTCGATGTTTGCCTGGTTGGTGACGAGCGGGCTCTTCAGCTCCACACCGGCACGCTCGTAGTCCTCGGGGGTTTGGGCGTACGGATAGGGCAAAGAGAACGCAATCTGGTCCTCACCGCGGAACGGGATGGTGCCGGGTACCGGCTTGCGGCTGGATGGCGTGTTGCGCTGGGCGCGGGCCACGTCCTCTCC